>JAATFC010000034.1 GCA_015655435.1 Chitinophagales bacterium
ATTACCAAGCCAATATAATTATAGTTGCAAGACGGACTAGCCAATTGGAGATTTTGCAAAAAGAACTGGAAGCCCAATACAAAATTCAGGTAAAAGTCCTGACGGCAGACCTTTCCAAGGAAGAAGACGTGGCGCGCGTGTATGATTTTTCCACAAAGGAAGTTTCCTTGTACGGCGCGATACTGAATGCCGGGGTAACCTATTTCGGGGAAGATCACGACATCACGGACGAAAATAGAAATGCTGTCATTCAGACCAATATGACGTCTTTGGCTTTCTTGACGCAACGCTTGGCGAGCTATTTTGACAATAGCCAAAAGGAAAGTGGATTGTTGCTGATTTCCAGTATGGCGGCGATCTCGCCTGCACCTTATCAGGCACTTTATTCAGGTACTAAGGCATTTATATATTCGTATGGACTTGCATTGTCCGAAGAGATTCGCAACAAGCAGTTTTCCATTTCGATATGCACGCCGGGTGGCATCCAAACAGAAATGACGGCGGGCGACCGATTTCATGGTTTGCAAAAATGGTTGATGACGGTTTCAGATGTGGCGAATATTGCGTTGAGAGGTTTTGTCAAACGAAGGCTTGTCATAATCCCGGGATTTTCCAATAAAATGGGTGCGTTTTTCTTCAAGTTTTTACCCAAAAAGTTCCTTCTGGGACAATTGGGGAAAGTTTACCGCAAAGCATTGCGTCAACCTGAAAACACGGGTTGATTGTCAGAATATTGTCAAAAAAAATTAAATAAAATGCGCAAACAGACGTTCGTTTCAGTACATTTGCCGTGAATTTTTCAACTTCAATTAACACAATATGACTTGGAAGCAAGTATTTACCTCTTCCGTGGGCCGAAAGCTTACAATGGGACTTACAGGTATTTTTTTGATTCTTTTTTTGTTGGTACATGCCGGACTGAATGCTTGTATCTGGGCTAATGATGGCGGTCAGATATTCAACAGGGCTGCCCATTTTATGGGAGACAATATCATCCCTCGTATATTGGAAATAGGATTGTTTGTTTTCATTTTCTTACATATTATCCAAGGTCTTATGTTGGAAGCGTCCAACAGGAGTAAGAGAGGGGCTGTAGGTTATCAGGTTTCTTACGGAAACAGAGGTAGTAAATGGTATAGCCGTAGTATGGCGATATTGGGAACACTTATTTTGTTGTTCTTGATTCTGCACTGGTATGATTTCTGGGTTCCTTCCAGATTTGGTCACATAGAAGAAGTTACATTGGATACTAAAGGTGGTGCGGCTGTTACCGTACACAATCTTTATGCAAAAATGTTCGATACGTTTGAGCCATTGTGGGTTGTGATAGTATATGTATTGGGCTGTGTGGCATTGTGCTACCACTTGATGCATGGTTTCCAGAGTGCGTTCCGTAGTGTTGGCGTTCATAACAAGAAATACAATAAGATGCTTACCGGTATTGGTTATGCTTATGCAATCATTGTTTGTTTAGCATTTGCATTGATGCCTATTAGTATGCACTTTGGATGGATTCAACGTTAAACTTGATTTTTTTAAATCCTTATTTTAGTTTTTAAACAAAATCATTAAAAAAGACTCATCATGGCTGAAAAGAATATACTAGACAATAAAATTCCAGAAGGTCCATTGGCTGAAAAATGGACAAATTATAAAGGTCACTGTAAATTAGTTAACCCGTCCAACAAACGTAAGTTGGAAGTAATCGTAGTCGGTACTGGTTTGGCTGGTGCGAGCGCTGCGGCTACCTTGGGTGAACTTGGATATAAAGTAAAAGCATTCTGCTATCAGGATTCTCCACGTCGCGCACACTCTATTGCAGCACAAGGAGGTATCAATGCGGCGAAAAACTATCAAAATGACGGTGACTCTATTTTCCGTCTGTTTTACGATACTATTAAAGGTGGTGATTACCGTGCTCGTGAATCCAACGTGCATCGTTTGTCAGAAGTAAGTGGCAATATCATCGACCAGTGCGTTGCTCAAGGTGTTCCTTTGGCGCGCGAATATGGTGGTTTGTTAAGTAACCGTTCTTTCGGTGGTACACAGGTTCAGCGTACTTTCTATGCTGCCGGACAGACTGGACAGCAATTGTTGTTAGGTGCTTATAGTGCATTGGAAAGACAAGTTGCTTTAGGAACAGTTACCATGTACAGCCGCCATGAAATGGAAGAATTGGTCATTATAGATGGCAAAACGCGTGGAATCATTGCCCGTGACTTGGTTACAGGTGAGATAGAACGCCATTTTGGTCATGCGGTTTTGTTGTGTACAGGCGGTTACGGAAACGTATTTTTCCTGTCCACTAATGCAATGGGAAGTAACGTAACCGCAGCATGGAAAGCGCACAGAAAAGGCGCATATTTTGGAAATCCTTGCTTTACGCAGATTCACCCAACTTGTATCCCCGTATCTGGAGACCACCAATCCAAATTGACATTGATGTCGGAATCCTTGCGTAATGACGGTCGTATCTGGGTGCCTAAAGCAAAAGGCGACAAACGAAAAGGAAATGATATACCGGAGGATGAAAGAGATTATTATTTGGAGAGAAGATACCCGGCTTTCGGTAACTTGGTTCCTCGTGACGTTGCGTCCCGTGCAGCTAAGGAAAGATGTGATGCTGGTTATGGTGTAGGTACTTCTGGTCAGTCTGTTTATCTTGATTTTAGCGAAGCGATTACGCGTTATGGTAAGATCGAATGTGGTAAACATGGTAATGCTAATCCAAGTGAGGAATTGGTTCGCCAATATGGTTTGGATGTAGTAAAAGAAAAATATGGCAACTTGTTTGATATGTATGCCAAAATCACAGGTGAAGACCCTTACGTAACACCAATGCGTATCTATCCTGCCGTACACTATACAATGGGCGGTCTTTGGGTCGACTATGAATTGAAAACAACTATTGACGGTCTATACGCTCTTGGCGAATGCAATTTCAGTGACCACGGTGCTAACCGTTTGGGCGCTTCCGCTTTGATGCAAGGTTTGTCTGATGGCTATTTCGTTATTCCATATACATTGGGTAATTACTTAGCGGACGAAATCTACAGCAAAGCAATTCCTACAACGCATCCGGCGTTCGACGAAGCGGAAAAAGAAGTAAAAGACCGTATCAGCAAATTATTGAGCATACAGGGAGACGAAACCGTTGACAGCCTTCACAAGCGTTTGGGTAATATCATGTGGGACAAATGTGGAATGGCTCGTAATGAACAAGGATTGA
>JAATFC010000310.1 GCA_015655435.1 Chitinophagales bacterium
GCTTTTGGCAAAACATTTCTTACGTCAATATTGTCAGAAATACCAAAAAACGGACATGTCACTTGATGCAAGTGCGGAAAGCAAATTGCTCCAATACAAATATCCAGGAAACGTGCGCGAACTCCAATACACTATTGAACGGGCGGTCATCATGGCGGAAGGAAATGCTTTGCAAGCAAAGGATATACTGTTTTCTCCTATCGAGCAACAAGCATCATCGGAATCATCCAATATAGATTCCGCCAATCTGGGAGAACTAGAAAAAGCGACTATCATGCGCGTCATCGAGCAACACAATGGCAATATCAGTCGCGCCGCTAAAGAGCTTGGAATCACAAGAACGGCATTATACCGCAGACTCAACAAATACGATATATAAACAGACAATCTTAACTTGAAAAAAAGCTATAAGAACTATATAATCATTAGAAGTATAGTGTTGCTATTAACAATAGCAGCCATCATCGTATTGGGACTATATAGTCAATATATGTTGATGTCCGTCAGCATCGGTATATTGTTGATTGAGCTGTTTACTTGGTACAGACAACACATGCGCATCTTGCAAGAGTTTAACCAATATGTCGAAGGTGTCCAATACCATGACTTTTCCCAACATTTCAATGTAAATGGCAACGGCATTGGATTTCCGGAATTTAAAGCCGGCTTTAATAGTATCAACAAGGAGTTTTTGGAAATAGGAAAAGAGCGGGAAAAACAGTACCAATATCTCCAAAAAATAATGGACCTCGTCGATACGGGAATCTTACTATTTGAGTCCAATAGCGGAGACGTAATGTGGATGAACGAGGCATTACGGACTATATTGGGTATTCCTTTTTTTAAAAATATACATGCCCTGCAATGGCGTTACAGTAACCTTCTTCAAACAATAGAAGAACTTTCAGGTAAAAAGAAACTTGTCATCACACTCACAAAAGAAAAAGTACACATCAAACTACAACTGTCTTGCTCTATCTTCCAAGTAGACGACAGTCGCATGAAGCTTATAGTTTTCCAAAATATCAATGAAGTCGTAGATATTACGGAATCGCAAGCGTGGCACAAGCTTTTGCGTGTATTGACGCACGAGATTATGAATTCCGTAGCGCCTATTTCTTCTCTTGCCGCAACACTTTACAAAAACATCGATATTCTAGATACCAATAATCTGGACGACCTACGGCTAGGAATCCAAACTATCAAAACCAGAAGTGAGGGTCTTTTACGTTTTGCTTAAGCCTATCGCAATCTCAACAAAATAGAAAAACCGCAGCTTTCCAGATTCCTTGTACGCGACCTGTTTGAGTCACTAGACATCCTATTTGAACCGACATTGTTGCAGCACAATATAGAGTTGGAAATCATTTTAAAAAATACAAATCTCAAAATCACCGCAGACCGAAGTTTGCTTGACCAGATGTTTATCAATCTGATGTTGAACGCTATGGATGCCGTGAAAGAAGTAAGCGAACCCTGTATACAACTATACGCCGACCAATTAAACGAAAACACAATAGAACTAAAGGTTTTGGACAATGGGAAAGGCATGGATAAAGAAATTCAGGAACGAATATTCATCCCATTCTTTTCTACAAAAAGCAGCGGAAGCGGTGTCGGACTGAGTCTTTGCAAACAGATAGCTTTGTTGCACGGCGGTAATATAGAAGTGCACTCCATCGAGCATAAGGGAACCGCATTCACCGTGGAATTACCGGAAGTGCAATTGATTGAAGAATAAAAATCGTCCGATATGAACAAGAAATTATTTGGACTGATTTATTTTCTGAAACAATTTTGGTTAGTTTTCCTCGTCGAGATATTCTGTTCGAAAAGATTTTATTCCGAAATAAAACCACACGCTATTTCTTCCGCTATCTACCTGAAAATCTTACTATGGGCAATCCTTTTTTTACTCTTCAATAGCAACTATAAAAACAAATATTTTTTCTATTACAACTTAGGATTAAGCAAAATGCAGCTTTGGATATTCACATGGACGTGCTCTGTTCTTATATCCATAATAACATTCATCATTCTTTATCACTACTTTTAAAAATATGTTGGAAGCCGACGGAATACAATACACGAGAAAGGGAAGAGCCATTCTTAATCGAATCTATATAGCGGCAAAAGAGAATGAAGTAACTGGCATTGTTGGTAGTAACGGATGTGGTAAAAGTACATTGATGCAGATTATGTTTGGAAGCCTGAAAGCCGAATATGCGTCCATCAGACTAAATGGCGTCAAATTAAAATCGCCCTATAGCGAAAAAAATCTTATCAACTATTTACCTCAATTCACAGGACTTCCCAAGGGTATAAAAGTCACAACAGTATGCAAACTCTACAACGTATCGTTTACGGATTTAAAACAATATTTTGAGAACATTAAGATACAAGAAAACCAAACTATTGGAAGCTTGTCAAAAGGAACACAACGATTGCTAGAACTCTACGTTTACCTTTCCACGGAAAATAAAGTCATACTATTGGACGAACCATTTTCCTACATTATGCCGTTGCATATTGAAAAGATAAAAACACTCATACGACAAAAAGCAAAAGACAAAATAATCATTCTTACTGATCATATGTACCAACATATCCATTCATTATGTCAGAAAATCTATCTGATAAAAAACGCTGCGACAATTGAAGTTAATGACGAAGATGACTTGATAAGGCTCGGCTATCTTCCCGACACATTCAGATAAAGTTGAATAATCCTAAAAACGTTTCTGCATCAATAAAACTAGCTAATTGCTATTTTTATAAAATAAAAGTACAAATATATGTAGTTAGCTACATATATTTGTACATAAATTAAGCAAAATGGATATTAGAAAACTGAACAATACACATTACCAAGAAGTGGCAAATCTTATTTTGCCTATCCAGCAAGAAGAATTTGGCGTGAATGTAACTATAGAAGACCAGCCTGATTTGCTGGACATCGATGGCTTTTATAATAAAAAAGGCGGGCTTTTTATAGGTATGTTCGTCGACAATCACCTAGTCGGCACTATTGCGTATCTGAACATAGGACACCATTCTGTCGCACTAAGAAAGATGTTTGTAAAACAGGACTTCAGAGGAAAGGAATTTCGCATAGCGCAAAACCTTCTATTGGAATTAGAAAAGGAAGCAAAAGCTGCAAACATACAACACCTATTTCTAGGAACGGTCGACAAGATGAAAGCCGCACATCGATTTTACGAGAAAAACGGATTTATCAGAATCGAAAAAGATGCGCTCCCATCCTATTTTCCCCTAATGGACGTTGACAATGTATTTTATCAAAAAGATTTATAACTATGGGAAACGATAACAAAATCAATCAAGTCGGGGCTTTGGCTATCTCTACACGCATGCAACGCTTGGCTGACGCCTTTCGCAAAGACGGAGAGCAGATATACAAACTATTCAATATTGATTTTCAGCCAAAATGGTTTCCGGTTATCATTACTTTGAAAAATGGGGAATCATTGACCATTACCGAACTGGCAGACGAGATTGGCTATGCGCATCCATCTACCATCAGCCTATTGAAAGAGTTAGAAAAAAACAAGTTGATAGTTTCCAAAAAAGATAAAATGGATGAAAGAAAACGGCTCATCAGTCTTTCAAAGACCGGAACAGAATTAGTAAAAAAAATGGACCCCATCTGGGACTTCATGAAAGAAGGAATCGACTCCATAATAAACACCCAAAACAATCTACTCAAAGCTATTGAAGAAGTAGAAAACAAGCTACAGCAACAGTCCTATTTCCAAAAGGTATTGGCATTAAAAATAGCAAAGGAAAACCATCAATAGTAAAAATTCAAATCATGGAAAACGACATACAATATACGTTGATACAGGAATCAGACGATGCAACGCTCTCGTTTTTAATCAAAAGAATATTTGAAGAATTTGGTATTGACATTCCCGGAACAGTTTACACAGATCCGACAACCGACCATCTGTCCGAACTATTCAAAACCGAAGGTTCCATCTATTGGGTAGCAAAAGAAAACGGAAAGATATTGGGCGGTTGTGGCATATTTCCAACGAACGGTTTGCATAATGGATATGCGGAACTCGTCAAACTATATCTCTCCAAAGACGCAAGGGGAAAAGGAATCGGACGGGCATTGATGGAAAGATGTTTTGAGTCCGCAAGACAACTCAACTATACACATTTATATCTGGAAAGCTTTCCGGAACTAGCAAAAGCCGTTGCCATGTACGAAAAAAGTGGTTTTGTAAAATTATCCCATGCTTTGGGAAATTCGGGTCATTACGCCTGCAATATCTGGATGGAAAAGAAACTATAAAAATGAAAACAGACAAGGTATTTCTCTTGTCTGTTTTCATTTAACCTTTTTATTCGCGGACGTATATCTGATAGGAATAAGTTATTGTCTTCTTTTCACCGGCTGCGACCGAGTCGTGAAATGTCACGGTCTGATTGGAATTTCCAATTTTTGAATAGTTGTTTCGACTATTGACGGACGTATTGTACTTAACAGAAGCTGCCAGCATTTTTCCGGTCAATGGTTTATTGAGGTTCAATGAAGCTGCCTTGGACTTGCTGTTTCGGATATTGATAGTTCCTTTTATAGTCAACAAGGCATAAGAAGTAGAGCCTATTTTTTTGCTTGCTCTTTTGATGGAAGCAATTTTTTCATTTTCGGTAACTACTATGTCAGGAGACGAAGTTACATATACTGAAGAATGACTACCTTTTGCTACAAATGGCAACACATCCTGCGAAATAGCATTTTCATCTTTTCCCTGTAACAGCAATATTGGTCCGGATGTGAAAGGCATATTGCCATTGTTGAAAACCTCAATATAGTGGCCAACATTCAATGGCGCATTAGGATTGGGCGCAGAATCATCCTCTGTGGTTTCTGCATCTTCCTGGTCTTCCGCATTCAGACTATAATTGCTGAAAGGAGAAACAGGCAAATCGCATTTGTAGAAATGATTGATTTTTACTTTTTGGGAAAACAACGAAAACTGCGCGTGTGCACCTTTTTCCAAATTCATATCTTTTACCGAGTAGAAATACAAATCCTCATTTTCCGAGCTGGAAATATTACCAGCAATAGGTGCGGTCATTGACACTTCTGCCAGTGCCATTTTCTCGTCAGCCACAGCATTGCTGTATTGGCGATAGTTGTTGTTTCGCGAATAGGAAAAAGAACTTTTGCTATAGTTCAGTAAAGTAGCCAAATCGGTAGCCTGCGAAAAGTTCGGAACACCTACTACAAAATCGACATTTGTGTTTTTGATATCTTCAACATTGTTGATTACCTCAGCTTGCAGATTGAGTTCAGCTTCAGACTCGGACAAAAGAGACATTTTATACACTGGAGTCCATGAAACGCCCGTCTGCAAATACATATACCGAAAATCCTGTTTTCCTGATTTGTCAAAATGAACCGTAACGATAGGTTTTTGAACGGATATATTGGCGACTGTCGTACGACTTGGTTTTTGGGAAAATTCAATGCTTTTTATAGTCGATGGCTCGATACTTACCCATTTGCCGTTCATCTTCAAAAGCAATACCGGCGCGGCTGTCGAGAATATCCTGTCAAATCCATATAGTCCTTCATAGTCATTGCTCAACTGTAGTTGCTGCAACTGTATTTTACTATTGATTTCTTCCGGTAGGTCAAAGTCTTCCACTACACCTTTGTACACTTGGTTGTCCGTCGTATTGACCGTTATTTCCATTCCCTTATTGGCATGCAGCAATTCCAAAAAAGAATTAGCCTTGCGTTCTCTTTTGTCAATAAAATCCTCCATTTTACTGGTCACGCTATTGATAGGCACGGAAATACCGTTGAACCAATACGTACCAAACAAGGCATTGGGAAGTTTGGATATTTTGCATGTGCCATCAGCAGCATTAACCGAGGATTCTTTGACAACAAATGATTGACCATTTTTAAAAATAGACAAAGACTTGATAGTTGCGTTGTCCTGCGCGAAAGACCATGTGCTGCAAAGGATTCCAGCACCGAGTGTTACAAGGTTACGTTTGTTCATAAACATTTTCTTATAGGATGAATAAATCATTCAAATTACATAAAGTCAGTTCGGTATTTTTTTATATCAATATAAATGTATAAAAAGAATCCCAATTACTACGAGTAATTGGGATTGTAAAAATATCGTAAAAAATTCAGCGAACTAACCTTTCGGTTCCAATACACGCCAAACAATTCCCGCAACTATCGCACCTACAATGGGCGCAACTATAAACAGCCAAAGCTGTGACAGCGCTTGTCCTCCAGCCAAAAGTGCAGGGCCAAAACTACGTGCAGGGTTAACGGATGTACCGGTAATAGGAATAGCAACCAAGTGGATCAATACCAATGTAAAACCAATAGCCAAACCAGCCATTGTACCATTTCCGACTTTCGAAGTCGTAGCCAATATCACAAACAAGAACAAAAATGTCAATACGGATTCTGTCAAGAATGCAGAACAAGTGCCATATTCGTTTTGATAGCCTTTGCCCCAACCATTTGAACCGAATGCCCATTCGCCAGGTGTAAATCCAGCCAATTGTCCGCTCAGTATAGTTTTCAATACAAATGCGCCCAACAATGCACCGAGACATTGTGCAATGATATAGACAATTGCATCCTTAGCAGATATTTTACCTGCGACCAATACGCCAACAGTCACAGCAGGATTGATATGGCAGCCAGAAATACCACCTATTGCATACGCAAAAACAACTACTGAAATACCAAAAGCCAACGAAATACCCAAAAGACCTAAACCTGAAAGACCAGCTATCGTGTTAGCTCCCGCAATAGCCGCTGCACCGCAGCCGAACAAGACCAACCCAAAAGTTCCGATAAGCTCAGCCACAAATTTTGTAGACAATTTTGTTTCCATTTTATTTTAATTAAGTGTGATAATATTTATAAATGTAAAGAAAATATAATACGGTTCAAAAAACGGGACAGATATTCATTGTTTGATAATACTTATTTCCACCAATACGTATTGAATGAAGTCAAGTTGTCCAAATCCATCTTCTCTCCTATCATGGGCGTTACGATAGGAAAATTTTCATCACTTGCTAGTCTTGAAATCCGTTCCAATGGTTCATCCCACGGATGATTGGCAAGTGAAAATTTGGAATTGTGGAC
>JAATFC010000235.1 GCA_015655435.1 Chitinophagales bacterium
AAATCGTAATATTTTGGCTTTTTACAGCTTGATTTCCTCTTCCTGTTCGTCAAAGAAATGGTATTCTGTAAAGTAATAGTTGTTGTTGCCGGCAATCTTGAGTTTGACCTTGTATTTACGTTGCCATTGGCGACGAATGGAATTCCAAAATCCTTTCGTCAAGTGTGAGTACACTATTGGATGTACCAATATCGTGATTTCCGAATGCTTGTGTTGCAAGATGTATTCCAAACGCTTTTCAATCTCGTCTACCAGCAATAGGGAAGAAGTGACCTTGCCTGTGCCGTTACAACTCGGGCAGACCTCTTCGGTATTGATGGTGATTTCAGGACGCATACGTTGACGCGTAATCTGCATCAAACCAAATTTGGACAATGGTAATACCGAATGCCGCGCACGGTCATTTTTGAGGCATTCTTCCATGTGGTCCAATACCTTTTTCTTGTTTTCCGGATTTTTCATGTCGATGAAATCCACGACGATGATACCGCCCAGATCACGGAGGCGGAGCTGGCGTGCTATTTCTTCCACAGCTTCCATATTGGTAGCTATGGCATTGTCTTCCTGCCCGTTTCCAACGTTTTTGTAGCCGCTGTTGACGTCAATGACATGGCAGGCTTCCGTGCGCTCGATAATGAGATAAGCACCGCTTGCCATATTGACGGTCTTACCAAAAGAACCTTTAATCTGTCTGGTGACGTTGTATTGGTCAAAAATGGGTAATGGACCAGTGTAGTAGCTGACGATATTTTCCTTGGTGGGTGCGATGGTGCGTATGTATTCCAGCGTCTCGTTATAAACGTTTTTGTCATTGATAACGATTTTGTTGAAATCAGCCGTCAGCAAATCCCTCAGAATACTCGTCGTCTTGTTTTGTTCGCTTAGTATTTTGGTCGGAGGTGTTGCGGACTTTAGTTTTTTCTGGATGCTGTTCCACCTTTCGATTAGTGTGGTCAAGTCATTGTGTAGCTCTTCCGTTTTCTTTCCCTCTGCTGCGGTACGAACAATAACGCCGATATTTTTCGGTTTGATAGCCGAAATAATATTGTTCAAACGTTTACGCTCTTCCGAAGAGTGGATTTTTTTGGAAACAGCAACAATGTCGTTGAAGGGTGTAATGACTACAAATCTACCAGGAAGGGATATTTCGCAGCTCAGTCTTGGTCCTTTGGCGGATATTGGTTCTTTCAATATTTGAACCAATATCAGGGGTTTTCCGTTTAAGACTTCCGATATTTTTCCGGTTTTGACGATTTCTGGCTCTATCTGAAATTTGGAAAAATCAAAGCCGTCGGGATTTTTTTCGTGTACAGCCAATTGGGTAAATTTCAAAAGCGACTTGATATAGGGACTCAGGTCCGTATAATGTAAAAAGGCGTCTTTCTCAAATCCCACATCTACAAATGCAGCGTTAAGACCAGGCATCAAGCGTTTGACCTTACCTAAAAAAAGGTCGCCAACGGAAAAGCCGTTCCCGACTTTTTCAGTATGCAGCTCGACCAGTTTGCTATCTTCAATCAACGCCAGCTCTACTCCTGTAGGTGTAGCATTGATAACTAATTCTTTGTTCACTTAATACAACTTTTTTTCTATGGTATCCATGCCAGAGGCATAAATGGAATGCAGCAATCTAGTAATCCGCAGGAAACAGTCCTGCGCGATACGCTTGCTGGAATAGGTAGGAAAAGTTGAAAAGTTGCAGTGAATCTATGTACAAATAAAGCAATCAATGCCGGCAAAACATATACCGGCATTGATTTATAATGAGATACGATTGCGCAATGTCTTGCGCAACAATCTATAAGGAAGTCCTATTTGCCTTTATGACGGTTCTTTCTTAATCTCTTTTTACGTTTGTGTGTTGCGATCTTATGACGCTTTCTTTTTTTACCACAAGGCATAATCTTAAAAAATTTATATAGTTAATAAAATCAACAATTAATGTTGCAAAGTTTCAATTCTAGCCTGAATTTCCTTTTTGGCATCAGGGATATTGATTTTAGGCAAAATCGTTTTGTACCATTTGATTGCTTGTTCCTTTTCGCCCATCCGGTCGTAGGTTTCAGCAAGGTTCAACAAGGCTTCCATATCGTTTGGATTGATTTTCAAGACGGTTTCGAAACGCTTGATTGCATTTTCGTATTGACCGCTCTTAATACCACCCAATCCCAAAATCTTCTGTGCAAACAGGTTGTTTGGATTTTTCTCGGCGATTGCCCGTACAGGTAGTATTCCCTGCATCGGATTGTCCGAAATGTTTCCGAACATATAACATGCGCCAAGACCGATAGTGGAGGAGTCGTTGCTGGGGTTCAGCTCGATTGCCTTATCAAAGAACCTTTTCGCATTTGTTGCCATCCAGGTCTGCATACTAGGGTCGTTGTCCGACACCAATACGCCCGTAAGCAACAATTGGGCTGCAAAGGTAAGGTCTTTTTCAGAATTATCCAAAAGACCTTGCTGTCCCTTGTAATAGGCACTGATGTCAGGTCGGTTCTCGTCATTTTTCCAGAAATCGGCTAACTGAGCGTAGACTTTGATTTGTTGATTTTTGACATCGCCACGGACGACGCTGTTTTCCAGTTCGGTAATCTTCTGCACCTGTTCCGCAGTCAGATTTTTTTTGGCGTTAGTCAATACGTCCTCAGTCGTCAATTTGGGTCGTTGTACGGGCTGTGATGCCATTGCGGTAATATTCTTTTTGGGGGGAACTGTCCTTCCAAAGAAAAATATTGCGCAAAATAAAACGCCGCCACCCAACAATAAAAGTAATTTCTGCTTATTCATTGCCAAAATTGTGGCGCGAAGTTACTTTATTTTTGAGCTTGTTTGACTTCATTAACAAACTCTTTGGATGGTTTGAAAGCAGGAATAAGATGTTCTGGAATTTCGACTGCGATATTTTTCTTGATGTTGCGTCCTATTTTAGCAGCGCGTTTTTTGGTAATGAAGCTGCCAAATCCTCTGATGTAGATGTTTTCACCTTTGGACAGATTTCCCTTCACTTATTTTAAGAAAGATTCTATAGTCACCAATACATCCACTTTTGGAATGCCGGTTTTCTCAGAAATGCTATTTACGAGATCTGACTTTCTCATAGAAAAGACATTTTTTTCATGAATACAATTAAAAAATAACAGCCCAATAATAAAGATTTTATTTCATAGTGCAAAGAATATCAATCATTTATTTAATTTTTTGCTTTAATGCAAAAAATATCGGCTCAGGCTTCTTCGGCTACGGGTTCCACTTCTGCAAGTTCGTCTTCCGTAAACAGATGGGATTTTGTAACAAAAGTGTAGCCAACCGTGCTTTCAAGTGAAAAACCGCCGACACCAACGCCCGCTACGACGTCAATCAGCAACTGTGTGTATTTCCAGTATTTAAATTCTATTTCGGACATGTAATAAGGCGTTTCTTCCACCGTGCCCAATAGGACGTCTCGACTTCCGGGTCGGAAATCGTCGATGGGATAGAGTAGTGGCTGGCTTCCCTCACAGCATCCGCCGCTTTGGAAAAAGAGCAAATCTCCGTGTTCCTTTTTCAGTTCTCGTACCACTTCGGCTGCTTTTTCGGTAAGTTTTACTCTGGGTATCATATTGGTCAAGTTTTTTTACAAGTTACCCAATTCCTTTCAATGGGCGGAAATATGGAGTATCTTTAACAAATACAAAACATTGCCTGCTTATGAAATGGACGCTCGTTCTTTTGCTTTTGCCTATGTATATCACTGCGCAAAAGAAATCTTATGTGCCGATAACGGTCGCATTCTATAACGTGGAAAACTTCTACGACACGACGGACAATACAATGGTGGACGACGATGATTTTTTGCAAACCGGAAAACGGCATTACACGCCGGAAATCTATCAAGAAAAAATCTCCCATATTGCCAAAGTGCTAAGTGAAATCGGTTCGGATGTATCGGGTAATACGACCGCTTTTGTTGGACTAGCGGAAGTGGAAAACGACACGGTTTTGAATGACTTGATTCGGCATCCACTATTGGTGAAAAAAGAATGGCAGTTCATTCATTTTGACTCGAAAGATAGGAGAGGCGTGGACGTTGCGCTGTTGTTCAATCCGAAAGTTTTTCAGGTAAGGTCTGCCAAGCCTTTGTTTGTAGCGATTCCGTCCAATACAAAATCGGCGCATTTCACACGAGATATTTTGTATGTGGAAGGTTTTTTGCTAGGTGAAAAAGTGCATGTTTACGTCAACCACTGGCCGAGCCGTGTAGGCGGTGAAGCAAAAAGTTATCCTGCTCGCGCAGCCGTCGCGCAGGCGTTGAGAAAACATATTGGATGGGTTAAAAAACTTGATTCCGCAGCTAAGATTTTGGTGATGGGCGATCTCAACGACGATCCCGTGAGCAAAAGCGTTGTGAAGGATTTGGGCGCGACCAGCGACAAAAACATATTGGACACTTTGCTGTATAATCCGTGGGTGGATTTTTACAAAAAAGGATACGGGACGCTTGCTTTCCAAAACGCCTGGGGACTTTTTGACCAGGTTATGCTGAGCCAAAACTGGTTGCCCAAAAGTGATTCGGTTTTGTTTTTCTGGAAAGCCAATATATTCAAACCGCAATACCTTATCGAGACGATGGGTAACTACAAAGGCTATCCCAAACGCACTTATTCAGGCGACAATTACAACGGCGGTTATAGCGACCATTTTCCGGTATATATAACGTTGTTGCGATATTGGAGCAAGCCAACCTAATGTAAAAACGAAAACATAATTATCGTATAGGTAAAGGCGAACAATATCATAAATACTAGGTTGATAAAAAACAACGCAAATCCCTTGACCCGAGATATTGCTTTACTTTCGCCATATACACGACTATGAGAACGGAAAAAGTAAAAGAATGGATAAATGACTAGAAAAACCACAACTATATCCTCAATCGTATGGAGAAAACGTATATGTAAATATCCACCTAACCAATATAAAATCTCGATAAGAATAATGCTTGTCAACAGGAACGAAAAATAATACAAGGTAAAAATACCATGATCGAAATAGAGCCACTTCTTTTTGTTATGGAAAAGCCAGAGGAAAAAAGCAAATACCGGAAGGTAGAAAAACAACAATTTGGGTAAATTGTGGATGAAAGATTCCACGAATTTCTCTTTGATTTCTTTGCTTGTAAATCCTTCTTCTTTTAGTTCCAGTTTCTTTTTTAAATATATATACTGGAAATAGGGTGCTTTTTGGCTTCTGGGCAGCGCTTCTTGCAATGAGTCCAGCTGCTGCATTGAGGTAAAGGCACTTTCATTATATAGCCATCCGACAACCGGAAATTTAGATTGGAATTTATTAGTAATAATATCATCGTCATCCTCGTCTTTCTCGTCGGAGGAATCGGTAGCAGCCTTGGCTTGTTCTCCGCCTTGTAGAGAATCTATCTTCTTTTGGATTTCGTCTTTCTGCTCTTTTGTTAGTATTGGTAATACTAAAGCTTTTTGGAGGTTCCCGATTGACTCATCTTTGTCTTTGACTACAATTTCTTCCTTCTCTTTCTTTTCTTTTTTATCCGAATGGTGGCTCGGTAATACGGCAGGTAAGAAAAACGCCACGAAGCTTACAAAAATGTACAATTTTACGGGAGGTACCTGGCTTGCTCTTTTACCCGCGAGATAATTTTTGATGAGTTTGCCGGGGCGAATCATCAATGTTTTGAATGTTTCCCAAAATCCGTGGTCATAATGGGTCAAATCTTCCATGAAATGCCCGAAAAGATAGTGAAACGGTTGCCTTGGTTCGACATTTTCCTGGCCACAATGCGTACAGTAACGGTCTTCCACATTGTGTCCACAGTTCAGACAAGTAGTATCTTTCCTCAATTTATGATGATGCGACATGGTCAATTTTTAAAAAAGCGAGATTTTGCTTGATTCGGTTGCTAAAATAAAACAGATGCATCAATGCTCCATATTATTTTCCCAAAAAAATATCAATGCAGAAGATAACCGACCAATATCATGTAGCAGACAAAACAAAGAAACATAAACGCTGCGTTAATAGTCAAAAGTGCAAATCCTTTCATCCGTGCGGTGTTCTTCTTTTCTGCATAAACAGCATGGTGCGCACGTACAAAGTAGGCAAAACTGTAAAGAATAACGAATCCCATCATGCAATACTCGACTTTTTCCAATAGTGCGGAATCGGAAATCTCATCTACGAAATCAACTAGTTCCAATGGTATCATCAACAGTAACAGAAAACAGAAATAGTAGAAAGTAAAAACGCTGTGTTCAAAATAGGACCATTTCCTGCGGTCGTGAAATAGCCAAAGGAAAAGCGTAAAAATAGGGAGATAACAGATTAAGAATTTGGTGAGGTTATGCTCCAGTGAGTCCGTATATTTATCCAAAATAGTGTCGTTGGAAAGTCCTTTTTCCCTAAAACTAAGATATTTTCTTTCCGCGCCGTAGGCAAATGCGTTCACTTTTTTGGTTTCGGGAAGGTTATTTTGGATGGAGTCCAACTGTGCAACCGTTTTGACATTTTTGAAATATTCGGAAGTGTAAAACATGGCTTCTTCGTCTCCCCAATGCTCGACACGTTTAACTAAGGAGCGGTTGTACTCGTCTGCGGAGGTGGTGTTAGTGGAATGTTTTTGTGTATGTTTTGATATGGGGGTTCCGTCCGTATCTTTTTTTGGGTGGGGCAATAAGAACGGCAAGAGGAAAACCACAAAACTGATGGCGACGTACATATTGACAGGGTCGGTGTAAGACACTCGCTGTCCTTTGATATAGCTTTTGGTAATGAAGCCAGGACTTCTGAACAGCGTACAGATGGATGACCACAATCCATGTTTGTAGTTGATTTTGACTCCAATGAAGTGTGTCAGAAGATAATGGAATGGCTGTTTGGGATGTATATTTTCCTGACCGCAATAGGAACAATACTGTGCCTCGACCGTTTTACCACAGTTGAGACAGGTTCTTTCCTCGCGTTGTCTTATTATTCTAGCCATGTTGTCGTTGGACTTGTTTTTAGATGTCAAGTAAAAATCATTTACCTGAAAAAAAGAAGATTTCCCCGATTTTTCGTTTCCACTAGATTTTAGGCGGTAAGTTTTATCTTCGTTCCAAATATTGGAAATTCACATAATGGAAATAGCGGCATTAATTCCCCATATAGAAGCGTTGATATTTGCGAGCGATCGTCCGTTGACGACATTGGAACTCGTGGAGTTGCTCAATAACACATTTGGTTTCATGGACAACCAGATTACGCTGGACCAGGTCGAGAACGGACTGGAAGCCATATCGGAGAAATACAATTCGGAATTTTACGCTTTTCAACCTGTACATAGCGGCGGCGGATGGACGTTCCTCACCAAACCAGAATACCACACTACAATCTCGCAGTTGAACGGGGACAAGTTTATCAAAAAACTGTCCGGTGCGGCATTGGAAACGCTTTCGATTATTGCGTACAAACAACCTGTGACGAAAGGTGAAATAGAAAGCATCCGCGGTGTCAACAGCGATTACAGCGTGCAGAAACTGTTGGAAAAAGAATTGATTGTCATTTCCGGCAGGGACGAGGATTCACCTGGCAAACCGTTGCTGTACACGACAAGCAAAAGTTTCATGGATTATTTTGGTATCAATTCTTCGCAGGATTTACCCAAGATACAGGAAATACAGCAGGAGGAATCGCTTTATCCCTCAATAATTGATGCAGATATGACAACGCAATCGGGTGATGCTCCTAAATCTGCCGTCAATTATGACAATACCGAAAATCTAAAAGAGGAAACAAAAACGGCACAATTGGAACTTGTAGAAGATGAAACCAATATAGATGAAGAGGTTGAGGTAGAAACAATGGAAGAAATAGGAGAGAACGATATACAACTGAATGAGGATGATACATCTGATGACGCTATCGCATCTGAAGAAGAATAACTTATAGCAAAATAAAAAGAATGCATTTTAAAAAAATAATTACACTCTTTTCGACGATTGCATGTACGGTTGCTGGTACTAGCTTGCTTGCACAACATAACCTGACTGAAAAATATTATGCAGATCTTTCGCATGGCGATTCGTTGCGAGGCAATATCAATGCCCCCGAACGTACTTGGTGGGATGTGCAGCGTTACGATGTTACGGTCAAGCCGGACTATAATCAAAAGTCAATTGCGGGTACTAGCAAAATCACTTATAAAGTAGTCAAGGACAGCTATCCGGCTTTTATGCAGATTGACTTGCAAGAACCAATGATATTAGACAGTGTGTTGTTCGATGGAAAAAGAAAATTGGATTTTACGCGTGAAGGCAATGCTTTTCATGTCAATGTGCCTAAGCAAAAAGAGGGTAGCAAAGGATTTGTAACAGTGTATTTTCACGGTAACCCCAAAGTGGCGAAAAAAGCACCTTGGGATGGCGGTTGGATATTTGCCAAAGATTCTTTAGGGAGACCTTGGATGACGGTGGCTTGTCAAGGTTTGGGCGCTTCTGTTTGGTATGCGTGCAAAGATGTACAGGATGACGAACCCGACAATGGCGCATCGTTGACAATGATAGTTCCGGATAGTTTGGTCGCTGTAAGTAACGGAAGGAAAGTAGAAGAGAAGCGTTGGGACAATGGTTGGAAATCAGTCAAGTGGCAGGTTGTCAATCCTATCAACAACTATACGCTAGTTCCATATATTGGCAACTACGTAGAAATAAAAGACAACTATAAAGGGCTGAAAGGTAATCTGGATATAGGATTGTGGGCTTTGGACTATAACAAAAATAAAATGATTCAGCATTGCCAACCGGAAGTGATTCGGATGCTGAAAGCGTTTGAGCACTGGTTTGGACCTTATCCATTTTATGAGGATAGTTACAAATTAGTGGATGCCCCGCATCTGGGTATGGAGCACCAAAGTGCTGTAGCATATGGCAACCGTTACCTCAATGGCTATTCAGGTCGAGACCTTTCCGGTACAGGGATTGGAATGAAATGGGATTTTATCATAGTACACGAAAGTGGTCACGAGTGGTATGCCAATAGCATCACGTCCAAGGACATTGCCGCCATGTGGATTCACGAAAGTTTTACCAATTATAGTGAAACATTGTTCACAGAATATTTTTACGGACGTCAGGAAGGGCAGGAGTATTGTTTTGGTATTCGCAAAAACATATTGAACGACAAGCCGATTATCGGACCTTATGGCGTCAATCGGGAAGGTAGCGGCGATATGTACTACAAAGGTGCCAATATGATTAACTCTATCCGAAATGCGATGGGCGATGACAAAAAGTTTCGGAATATGTTGCTTGAGATGAACAAGGTATTTTACCATAAAACTGTAACAACAGCGGAGATTGAAAGCTTTCTTTCCCAACAAAGCGGTATTGAACTGCCCAGGGTTTTCGACCAATATCTGAGAACGGTACAGATACCCGAACTGGAATACGCTTTTTCCGTGGACAAAAAACTACTCTATTTTCGTTATGTGAACTGCGTTCCAGGATTTAATTTACCACTCAGTATAAAAGCCGACAAGGGTGCGGTTAATGTAAAACTCAATCCGACCGAGGAATGGCAATACATATCTATCAATGCCGCTCAGGCTCGTTTGATTACACCGGTCAATATTGAATTTCAGTATTATATTACTACTAAGAAGGTGGAAATGCCTCTATTGACCAATGGTTAAAATGGATTTTCTATGGCTTGAAAGCCATAAAAGTGTTAATCCATAAGTTAGCAACGGCAAGTTGTTATTAGCACGTTGAGAACCCCTGCATAAATGCTAAATTCTCAAGGAGCGAAGTTAGATAGTCCAAAGTCGTTGTAATTGTAAAAAAACGAAAAAATAGCTAATCGGGCAATTCGCTGTTAAGGCTGCCCATATCTCCATTTCTAAGCGAATATTTGGATGGAGAAAAACCACTGAATGTTTTGAATTCTTTTATAAAATGTGCCTGGTCATAGTAGTGGAAATCGAGGCATATTTTTTGAAAATCAGGTTTTTCGGAGGAGGATAAAATTTTCTGAATTGTGTCGAAACGCATGATGCGACTGAACATCTTGGGAGACATTCCTACCTTTTCGTTAAACTCCAGTTCAAGCGTTCTTTTAGTTAGATAAAGTTTGGAGCATAGTTCATCGATGCTGTACAGTCCGTTGGATTGTTGTATTAATTGTGTTGCTGCTGCCATTCTCGCAACATTTAGATGACTGCTTTTTGCCAGTAGTTCCAACAGCCACCCATTTAAAATCTGGATAATATTGGGGATGGAATGAGCATTGTCTTCCAGTTTGTGCTGCACTTCTTTGATAGACGGCGGCAAAAGAAGTTCAAGGTCTGGAAATGCTCCTAATAACAATCTCTGTGGAATTCCGAGCAATCGATATGCCCCGTAAGGTTGGAAGATGATACCCACGCTCGACCATATTTCTTCGGTGATGACTCTAGTATATTCCGTCCCGGGACTAGAAAAAAAGAACTTTTTGGGAGACAGTGCACCTACGGAGGTTTCAAGCATGCGATAGTTTTCGTTCAAAACAAAGAAAATCTGCGTGTTGCCGGTAGGGATTATATCATGCACGTTAGAGTCCATCTGCAGATGCATGTATATCTGTATGTAAGGCCTAAGGGCTGGATGCGGTAGATAGAATGCAGGCTTGGGCATGTCTGAGAGACTTTGCAATAAAAATAAGAAAATAATTTGAGCCTATTGCATTGTCTTAACGAGGTTTGGTTATGTGTATCATGATAAAAGAATAGTTTTAAATAAATTCCCCAATAGAAGATTTTCTACTTTACAAAAGAAAAACTGTCGCCGTCAAACAATCCTTTGTCGCTCAATTTCAAATATGGAATTACCAACAATGCCATAAAGCTAAGCGTCATATAGGGCGCGCTTAAAGTAGAGCCGAGTTTCTTCGCTGCTTGGTCGATGTAGGTATATTCTTTTGCAACTTGATAGCCATCCTGATTGCTCATGAGACCGGCAACCGGAAGTGCCAATACAATTCGCTCTTCCTTATTGGCAAGACTAACACCGCCTTTTGCCTCTATAACTAAATTGATAGCCTCCGTCAAGTCTTTGTCATTGGTTCCCACTGCAACTATATTGTGGCTATCGTGTGCGACTGAGGATGCTATTGCTCCCGATTGTAGATTAAAATTTTTGATGAAAGCCTTTGCTATTGCAGCTTTTGTATAACGATTGACGACTACCATTTTTAAAATATCGTTGCTAGTGTCACTTTGTAAGATGCCATTTTTTAGAGTAGGAGACAACCATAATTTGTTCGTGATTAGTTGCCCGTCCAATGCTTCTATGACGGGTATTTTCCCATCTTTTTGTGGATATTTGGCTGCAGGAATTTCCAAATCTTTTTCAGCAATTATAGTTGCTTCAAAGTTGTTGATGGTTTTCTCAGGGACGGAATCAATAAGTGTTTTTCCGTTTTCTGCAACAAGCTGCCCGTCAATATAAGTTTGTATAACCTCAAAATTTTTCAGGTCTTTTATGACTATAAAATCAGCAGCATCGCCTACCTGCAACAAACCTACGTCCAACTTGTAGTGCTTGACTGGGTTGATACATGCAGCTCGTAGTATATTGAAAATGTCAATTCCTTTCTCCACTGCTCTTTTACATAAAACATTAATGTGCCCAGCTTCCAGACTATCAGGATGCTTGTCGTCACTACAGAACATTATTTTCTCCGGATAATCACGAAGTAAGCCAATCAATGCCTCAAAGTTTTTCGCTGCGCTTCCCTCGCGTATGATGATGTGCATGCCATACATCAATTTGTCGAGCGCTTCTTCCCCGG
>JAATFC010000285.1 GCA_015655435.1 Chitinophagales bacterium
GCTGGCACAGTATCCCGTAAGAGGAGATAATACGTAATCAGGATAATACAATGAGATTAAGTAACACTGATACGTATTGCTGGTATTGATGATTACGGAGCATGGCTGTGTTAGAGTCAGATACGGGTCGCCACTTGCATCTGTCTGTTCGTAGTGCAACGCGGAGCATGAATAATATCAAATGAATAATAACCTAAAAACACTAACAATATTTCTATTGGCTGTTCTAATTTCTAATGCTAGTAATACGCAGCAGACTTTACCCAAAATAGACTTTATCATCACTAACGACTATATGTCAGAACGAAATCTATCTATGATGGGCGGACCAATACCGTCAAGATACCACAAAGAAATAATAGATAGTTTGCAAAATTGCTTTGTCGAGAAATATGAAAATGAAAATATTGTAAGAAAGAAATTCTACAACAAAGTAGGTGCATTATACCATTCGACACTATACATCTATGACAATAAAAAAAGATTGGAAAAAAGTTTAGATATTGATGAATACCGAGACGACACTTGTGTTATACAATACCAATATACAGATAGCTCAAAACTAATCACACACAAGAAAATAACCAATTCTTGCAAAAAAGAATGGCTAGATTTTTACTACAAATACAATAAAAATAGAGAAAAAACAGAAATTGTTTTGAACGTAAATGATACATTGGACTACAAGGACTCAATACAGAACATCTCCAAGTCTGAAAGACGAGTACAATCACACGATGGACAGAACCGGCTATCAACATATCTATACAAATACAACGAGAAAGATTTATTAGTCTATGAAAAAAGAAAATCATGGGACTATGTAATAAAAGGAGAATACTTTGAAACCTCGGAAGAGTACGAATACTTGTATAAATATGACGATAACGGCAACTGGACAGAACGCATCAAACAAACCTATTGTCCACCAAAGAAAAAAACAGTTATAAAAAGAAGAAAAGTGGCTCATAAGGGAGACGTCAAGATAGAACCACCCAAAGTAAAAGAAGATCTGCCCGACGACTGCCAACCAGAAGTGAAAGAAAAACTCGTCAGGAAAATATTTTACAAATAAGAACAAACAGAAATAGTCGACGAAATGAATAAAAACAAAAGAATTTTCATTTTCTCGTTTTTTCAGCTTTATTTTGCCGCATGATTCCTCGGGGTGCTGTCATTGACGGCTGAGACTTTACCCGTTGAACCTGAACAGGGTAATTCCTGCGAAGGGAAGGCTTCAAAAAATCGTATGCCCGCAGTGCGGGTTTTTCTGCCGACCACACGCATTTGATTTCCTGTTCCATTTAATCACTTTCAAATTTTTCTTAAATGAGAAAAGTAATTTTTGGAACGGTACTGTTTTTAATTTCTGCAGTTATCAGTTCACACGCCCAAAACAAACTGTCCGGGAAAATACATTCCGGAAGCGAACCAGTAAGCAACGCCTCCATTGTATTGAGTGGCGGTTCTATCAAGACTATTCGTCTACAGTCCAATGATTCCGGTTATTTCGCTACTGACAAGATTCCTTTGCATCAACAAGTGCAGATAGTTGTGGTGGCTATTGGTAAAATAACCCACAGGGAGACTGTGATTTTTTCGGGAACATTCACTCCATTGTCCATCGAATTAAAAGATGCGGGAAATGTATTGGAACCATTGGAAGTCCGCGCCGTTCGGGCTTCTGACAAAGCACCATTTGCCAAGTCTGAAATGACCGCTTTGCAAATATCGAAAGTCAATGCTGGTAAGGACTTGCCGTACATATTGAACCAAACTCCGTCAGTCGTTGTCAATTCGGACGCGGGAAATGGTGTTGGTTATACCGGCATAAGAGTGAGAGGCTCTGACGCATCCAGAACTAACGTGACTATAAACGGCATTCCATACAGTGATGCAGAAAGCCAAGGTGCTTATTTTGTGGACATTCCGGATGTTGCTTCCTCTGCGCAATCCATCCAGATTCAGCGCGGCGTGGGTACATCGACCAATGGAGCTGGGGCTTTTGGTGCAACGGTCAACATCAATACCAACCAATTACACGAGCTACCTTATGCACAGATTAGCAATACGTATAGTTCCTTCAATAGTTGGAAAAACACCGTTTCTGCGGGAACAGGTTTGATTAATGGACATTACTATGTGGATGTGCGATTAAGCCATATTAGTTCGGATGGATATATACGTAGGGCTTCCAGTAATTTGCAATCCTTATTATTTTCGACCGGATATGTCAGCGATAAAACATCCATAAAATTCAATTTCATTACAGGAAAAGAAAAAACATACCAAGCGTGGAACGGTGTGTATGAAGGAAATATTGAAGACCCACAATATGGACGTAGATTCAATGAACTCGGCATGAAAGCCGACAGTTCTTACTATAACGACCAAACGGACAACTATGTACAACGGCATTTTCAACTGTTTTGGAATCAAAAGATTTCGCAATATGTAAATCTCAATATTGGTTCGTTTCTGTCAAGAGGATATGGATATTACCAAGAGTATAAAATTGATGCGAAATATAGCAGTTACGGATTATCGTCTTTTGTGCCATTTGTCGGCGACACCATAAATAAAACGGATTTGATTCGCCAGAGATGGCTGGACAACTATTTCTATGGTCAGACTTTTGCATTGCAATATAAAAAGGATGCAGATGAATTAACGCTTGGCGGTGCATGGACTCAATATGACGGAAAACATTATGGCTATGTTCTTTGGACGACAAAAGGAGGAATCCCTGACAACTATAAATACTATGGTGATCTACCTGCACATAAATACGACCAAAATATTTACCTAAAATGGATGCATACATTCGAC
The DNA here is from genome assembly GCA_015655435.1 of Chitinophagales bacterium. Taxonomy (GTDB): domain Bacteria; phylum Bacteroidota; class Bacteroidia; order Chitinophagales; family Chitinophagaceae; genus Rhizosphaericola. The sequence goes on from JAATFC010000285.1 coordinate 2,830, forward strand.
TCCTATTGGAACTTATTCGTTGATGCACAGTACAGACACGTCAAGCACGTAATTAATGGATATGACGATGCCCCAACATTTAAAGCAGGGGGTAATTTCAATTTTTTCAATCCTAAAATCGGCATCAGTTATTTGCGGAATGGATACAATGCTTTTGTAAGTTATGCTATCGCAAACAAAGAACCTGGAAGGGACGATTTCCAGACAGCAATCAACCAACAACCCAAAAGCGAGCGTCTGCATGATATAGAATTAGGTATTTCCAAAACAGAAAAAAACTACAATTGGGGAATGACACTCTACTATATGCGCTACAAAGACCAACTCGTATTGACGGGAAAGATGAATGACGTCGGAGCTTTCACACGTATCAACGTTCCCAATAGCTATCGTGCCGGTATCGAATTGCAAGGAGGGTATACTTTTTCAGATTTGCTGAATGCAAATGCCAATATAACTTTTAGCAAAAACAAGATTAAAGATTTCACTGCGTACTATGATGTTTATGACGATATTTATCAATCCAATAGTTTAGATAAGCAACAAGCCGTGCCCTATCACAATACTAATATTTCGTTTTCTCCCAATATAGTTGGTTCTGTAGTTTTAAATATCAGACCTGTTCGCGATTTGGAATTGAGTCTCATCGGAAAATATGTAGGCAAACAATACCTTGACAATACACAAGATGCCAGCAGGCAAATCGATAGTTATTATAATCAAGATTTCAGGGCTATTTATAGTATCAATACGAAGTCATCTACACAGATAGATATTATCGGTTATGTCTACAATGCCTTCAATGCAATGTATTATACCAACGGGGCAGCCTATTCCTATTGGGTAGATGGTGGTAGCAAACCAAGCAACTACAATTATTTTTTCCCTTATGCCGGAAGGCACTATTCCATTGGGGTCAATATCTCTTTATAGTATTCACAGAGTGTTTCACCAAATCAAAACGAACCGAGAATCTCGGTTCGTTCTCTTTTTTATAATATGTATACTACTCCTTAAACTTCTCTTTTAAGAACTTTTGCAAAACTAAAGCATGTGTATGCATTTCGTCTTTTGCAGCATAGAGCAAGGTGATAACAGGATATTGGCAATGCGTTTTTACAAATTCTGCTATGACTTCACTCCTCTCCAATTCAGCCCAATACAGCTTCTGAAATTCCTCCCAGCGTTCCGGTTGGTCGTTAAACCATTTCCGTAATTTAGTTGTTGGCGTTAATTCTTTTGCTCATTCATCGATAGGTAATGCTTGTTTAGACACACCTTTTGGTCACAAGCTATCCACCAATATACGAAAACCATCATCGGATGAGCCTTCCAGATAGATACGCTCTATTTTAATGATTGTCCTTTTCGCGATAATAAAAAGACTGGCTTATTGCCAGTCTTTTTATTTATATCAACAAAGATTTCCGCATTGTAAAGATTAACGTCTTCCGCCGCCGCGTGAGCCACCACCTCCACCGCCGCCACTGCTTCCGCGTGAAAATCCACCGCCGCCAAAGCTCGAGGACGAACTACTAGCAGGAGGAGAATAACTCCTCTCGGAACTCTGCGGTCTACTATAGGATTCTGACTGAGGTCTACTATATGATTGTTGTTGCTGTGTTGTTGAATAGCCTCTTCCAAAACCATTAGAGCTACTACTACGTCCCACATATCCACTACCTCCGTTGTATACACGAGGATCATTTGTAGAATAGGTACGCACCGAACCTCTCGAGAAGCCGTTGCTAGAGCTTACCCGACTGTTGGAAGTATTAGTCGTGATGTTTCTAACTACAAGATTATTGCTAGCACCTCTACGGCTAAATCCATTGACCACATTAGTAGTAGTACCACGACCACCTATATATCCGCCCGTACTTGCCCCGTTCCTTCCAGCAGGCACAGCACTCCTCCTTCCAACAAAATAATTACCTCCTCGTCCCCCAACTATATATGGAGAATAGTAACCACCGCGATAGCCACCACCCCAGCCCCAGCCAGCGCCACCCCAACCGTAATATCCAGGCCAGCCGTACATGCCACCCCAGCCGTAGTACAGACTACCCCAGCCGTAGTATCCACCCCAGCCATAACCGATACCTATACCCCAACCATAAGGATAGTACCCCATACCCCAACTCCAGCCAGGATACAAGCCTACTCCCCAAAATGGATTACCGGCATAATATCCACCACCCATATAATATGGATTGTAGACATAACCATTGTCATAATAATTGTTGTTGAATGTAATCAGAGGTTCGTTACCATCACTGGTCGTATCCCCGTCCAACAAATCATTCTGCGTATTGTAATTCTGGTTGTTTTTAGGATTGTTGTATGCATAATTGCCTTCGTCCTGAACTACGTCAGAAGAGCGGCGCGCCCCTGCATTCGGGTTTTGATAGACGACGGTACAACTACTAAACGCAGCAATTGCCAACCCCGTCAATAATATATTCCTTTTCATAAATTAATTCTTTTAAAATTCCTTTCTACCCAATAATTTTAGACTTATCCAATATTCAAATGTTTAACCCAAAAATAATTGCACGAAGTTACTACTTTTGCAACGCACAATGCCAATGATACCCGTTTATAACTTATTTCCTATATAAAAATACGAAAAAGATTCATCAAATGTTGGTATTTTGTCGAAAAAATAACAGTTCACATACAAATTTATGAATAAAGAAATTACTTCCAGAGAACAGGACTACTCACAATGGTATAACGACTTGGTTATCAAGGGTCAGATGGCAGACTACAGTGCCGTCCGCGGATGCATGGTCATCAAGCCCTACGGATTTGCCCTTTGGGAAAATATGCAGCAAGTATTGGATAGAATGTTTAAAGAAACCGGCCATCAGAATGCTTATTTCCCATTGTTCGTACCCAAAAGCCTTTTCGAGGCAGAGGAAAAGAATGCGGAAGGTTTTGCGAAAGAATGTGCGGTGGTGACACATTACCGCTTAAAAGCCAATCCTGACCAAAAGGGTAAATTGATGGTAGACCCCGAAGCCAAACTGGAAGAGGAACTAGTTGTGAGACCCACCAGCGAAGCCATCATCTGGAATACGTACAAAGGCTGGATACAGTCCTATCGTGACCTTCCTATATTGATCAACCAATGGGCAAATGTGGTTCGATGGGAGATGCGCACGCGTCTGTTCCTTCGTACTGCGGAATTTCTTTGGCAGGAAGGACACACAGCTCATGCGACCAAAGATGAGGCTGTGGAAGAAGCACAAAAAATGTTGCACGTATACGCCGATTTCGTGGAAAACTATATGGCAGTTCCGGTTGTCCGCGGTGTTAAAAGTCCCAATGAACGATTTGCCGGAGCCGAGGACACTTATTGCATCGAGGCGTTAATGCAGGACGGAAAGGCTTTGCAGGCGGGAACTTCCCATTTCCTAGGACAGAATTTTGCAAAAGCATTTGATGTAAAATTCAGTGACAAAAACAACAAGCTGGATTATGTATGGGCTACGAGCTGGGGAGTAAGTACGCGCCTTATTGGAGCATTGGTAATGGCACATGGCGATGACGATGGATTGGTCATGCCGCCAAGGATTGCTCCTATCCAAGTCGTTATTGTCCCAATATACAAAGGTGATGAACAAAAAAAACAGATTGACGAAAAGGTATTGGACGAAATTGTTCCCGCACTGAAAGCGATAGGCATTCGCGTTAAATACGACAATGACGACACGTCTCGCCCAGGCTGGAAATTTGCAGAATACGAAAAGAAAGGCGTTCCTATACGCATTGCAATTGGTGCAAGGGATTTGGAAAACAATAGTGTGGAAATTGCAAGAAGAGACACAAGGGAAAAACAAACATATCCAATGAACGATTTGTCCAATACTATTACCGATTTATTAGGCAAAATCCAACAGAATCTGTTTGACCGTTCTGTCCAATATAGAAACGAACATATTAC
>JAATFC010000059.1 GCA_015655435.1 Chitinophagales bacterium
CAAGAAGTGCATGGTTGGCATTTATTGCGCCAACAACTTGGAGTGGCTTTTCTTCCTCAATGGCTTTTCTAAAAGCTAATCCCGGAAAACTCATTATTTCTTATTTAAAAATTGGCAAAATATTAGGCAGTAAAAGACAATCGTAAAAACATTATCTGGCAATAATTTGCATTCGTCCGTCCAAACATACGCAAAAATCATAGACATTCACTAAGGTAGAATGGTCATTTTTATGTTAATCTTCGACATCCTCTTTTAAATTTCTTTTGCCTTGATACAAAAGAAACAAAAAATCAAGGCTGTATTGAATTAACTAAAAATCATCTCATAAACCGAAAGAAATGAAAAACTCGCTCCATTCCATTTTGCTCAAACAGTTTTCATTTCTTTCGGTTTACGTCATTGATTTTCTTAACGTCAATTCAATAAGGCCATTCCATTCCTATAAAATTTTCACAATTCAATTGTATCAAAAACTAGGTTTCCTTTTTTCCAAAAATGCAGTGACGCCTTCTTGTTTGTCCTTTGATTCAAACAGTTTCCCGAAAGACTCGATTTCTTTGCCAAAACCAAGTTCTGTTTCAGACGCGTTGACGGCCGCAATCGCTTCCGTGATCGCCATCGGAGAATTTCGTGCAATTGTATTGGCTAGTTCTTTTGTTTTGTCGAGCAATTCCGCTAACGGAAATACGTCATTGACCAATCCAATCTCTTTCGCTCTCTGCGCGGAAATCATTTTAGCTGAAAAAATCATTTCGTTCGCCAAGCCTTTTCCAACCAGTTTGGGTAACCTTTGTGTTCCTCCGTATCCGGGAATCAATCCCAAAGTCACTTCCGGGAGTCCTAGTTTTGCGTTTTCGGATGCGTAGCGAATATGGCAAGCCAGAGCCAATTCCAAACCTCCTCCCAACGCAAAACCATTGACAGCAGCAATTACAGGCTTTTTCAGGTTTTCTATTTTATCAAAAACATTCGTTTGTCCACGCTGTGACATTTCCGTTGCATCCGCAGTTCCATAGTCGGCAAACTCTTTAATATCTGCGCCCGCCACAAAAGATTTTTCACCACTTCCGGTAATAATGACCACACGAACAGTTTCATCATTTTCTATATTGGACAATGCTTCGCTAATTTCCTGTAAGGTTTGTCTGTTCAGCGCATTCAGGCTTTCAGGACGATTGATAGTAATGGTAGCAATCCTTTCGTCTATATTGACTTCAATATTCATATGGTATTTTTTAATAGCGTGCCAAATCTAGCGAAAACAAAGCAAAAAGCCTATTCAATCTTGAATAGGCTTTCTTATAAATCGTTAAGACATTTCTTACAATGCCAGTTCTCCTGTTGAGTCATCCAATACAGCGGCACGGATATATTCCGTATTCAAACGAGCAATATTGGTAATCGAAATTCCTTTCGGACAAGTAGCTTCGCAAGCTCCGGTGGAAGTACAAGCTCCGAAATCTTCTTTGTCCATCTGCGCAATCATGTTGAATACGCGGGATTTGCGTTCAGGGTCGCCTTGTGGCAACAATGCCAATTGAGAAACTTTCGCACTGACAAACAACAATGCCGAACTATTTTTACAAGCCGCAACGCAGGCGCCACAACCAATACAAGCCGCTGCAGCAAACGCTTCGTCCGCTTTTTTCTTTTCGATAGGAATATTGTTGGCATCCTGTGGATTTCCCGTGTTGATGGAAATATAACCGCCCGCTTCTATAATACGGTCAAATGCCCTTCTGTCAACAATCAAGTCCTTGATAACCGGAAACGCTTTCGCCCTCCAAGGTTCGACGACGACAGTATCACCGTCCTTGAAAGCTCTCATGTGCAATTGGCAAGTCGTGTTTTGCGACCATGGACCATGAGGTTTTCCGTCAATATACATAGAACACATACCGCAGATACCTTCACGGCAATCATGGTCAAACGCAATCGGCTCTTTCCCTTCCATGACGAGTTTTTCGTTCAATACGTCAAACATTTCCAGAAAAGACATTTCAGAGGAAATGTTTTCCACTTGAAATGTTTCAAAATTGCCTTTTGCTTCTTTATTAGCCTGACGCCATACTTTCAGCGTCAAATTCATATTGTAATGTTCCATGGTTCTTCTTAATTTGATGATTTGATAATTTGATGATAAAAGAACTGAGTACCATCATCCATTTTTCAAATCCATGTACTAATCTATTTAAATAATTTCAATAACCGATTCAATATATTGGTGTAAAATTTGTCTTTTGCATCATTCCTTTCCGTACAATCCAATATACTTAGCACCAAACACTCCGTCATCAAACTCTAATTCTAAAACTTGTTGATGTAAAGTTTGGTCATCTTTGATGCTCTTGACCCTAGCATTGATTCGCTTAGATTTCGAAAATTTATCAAAATTAACCTTCAAAATTCTATCCGAATTTACAATACCCCTTACATAAGATTTATCATAGAAGAAATAAGTATTAAAAAGAGGACTTTTGATTATACAAAAAGTATCATTTATAAATCGTCTTTCATCGTTTGAAACATTCTCTATAACTACGTTAGATGAAGATTGAAGAGCTATGTCACTTTCCGTAGAAGAATAACTACCTGTTGCAGAAACAGAGAATTTTAAAAAAGTTCTTGGATAAAGCCAATTTACATCTCCCGCAATTAATGTTGAAGACAATGTAAAAGAGCCGTCTGCTTTCAACTCTAAGGTTTCCATATTGGTTTGATTGTCATTATATAAAGAACTCCATTTACCAACAAGGTTCTTATTAATTGATATAGAATTATCTTCTTTTTTGCAAGAAAATATTCCAATCAAGAAAAACCAAACAAAAAATACAAGAAATCTTCTAATCTTTAAGCATTCCATTCCCATTTCTTCTACTACTTATAGTTTCTCGTCGTTGGGTGTATCACTTCATAAACCAATGGGTCTTTATGCAAAACCTCGCCCAAAGCTCCATCCGGTTGTTCGCCTGTATATTCCCATGCAGAAACATACATGAACTGGTCGTCATGTCTCAATGCTTCTCCGTCCGGAGTCTGCGACTCTTCACGGAAGTGACCGCCACAGCTTTCTGCACGGTCCAAAGCATCTTGGCACATCAACTCACCCAACTCAATGAAATCAATCACACGACCTGCTTTTTCCAGTTCAGG
>JAATFC010000256.1 GCA_015655435.1 Chitinophagales bacterium
GACTGTCGGTAGGGTAGAAGTGGGGTTTCAGCGTTACCCATTCCTTACCGTAGAGATAGCACTTCTTGTAATCGGGTCTGACCTCCAGCTTGGTATGGACAAGGTCGTTAATCTTGGTCGGTGTAGCGCGGTATATTTTTTTCCAACCATCGCTTCCTGTCTTAATGACAACATCTTCCTCTTGAGCCATCGCTGCATGCGTGCCCAACAGCAAGAAAATGATAAATATTTTCCTCATTTGAACATTTTAATGTTTACAAATGTAAATATATAAACCGTTTGGAAAGTATAAAATGTACAAATGGTCTTAAAGGCTGATGAAATACTTTTCAATAATTTTCTCATCTAAAAATCTGATAATATGTTACGTTGGGCAGTTATTTTCCTGGTCGTCGCGATTGTTGCAGCCGTATTTGGATTTGGTGGTATTGCAGGTACTGCGGCTGGAGTAGCAAAGGTTTTGTTTTTCATTTTTATTATTTTGTTCCTTATATCGTTGATAAGGGGGAAATCATCTTAAAAACCTCGATTTTCCCCGCAGTCGGAAACGAATTGTCAATGATAGTGTTATTCTAAAAAGAAATCCCAAGTTTTCGCTTGGGATTTCTTGATATTGTAAGAAAACGGATTGTCTATTCAGATTTTGAATAAATACTGCTCCCGATACTCATCATGTCTTTTTTGTCGTCATAAAAACTAAAACCGCTCCTAACTGTTTTTCCGTTGTTGAAATGTAGCTCAATGCCGTATCTGTCCAATACGTAAGTCCCGGCATTATTACTACTGCTCCACGCAGAATTATCACCGCCAACACCCGAGTAGCCACCACCGCCAACGGATTCGAACGTGAACTGCCCATTTCGATTAAAAGTGATGTATTTGGATGACATAGTGTAGCTGCTTCCTCCCGAAGCGGAGTTGCCACCACCAGAAATAGCGGAAAAAGTCCCTGCAATTTTTTCTCCTTTGGTTGCAGGAAGAGCCCAGCGCCATTTGTACGATTCCCAGTCGTCGGTTTTACCGTCCTGGTCCCAGCTAATCGCAATGGTTTTTCCCTTCATACGCCAATGTCCCCATTTGTCGAGATTATTGCGATGGGACAAGTTGTAAGGGTCGGTGTCTAGCACACCATAAAATGAGCCGTCACTGAAAAATACATAAGGGCGCGATACCGTTCCTATAAGTCCGCCAACTCCAATTGTACTTTCACTATGCATCACAATACCTTTGATAGTCAATGTATTGGATGCTATATTGGAATTGTTTTTTGTGTCTGTTTTTTCATTCTGGGTATTGGTATTGGCGGGAGTATTGGTTTGCTGCTCGTTTTTAGCAAGAGCACCGAAGTGCTGGGCAGCTATTCGCACATTACCGCTTTTCGCCTCGGTTGGTGGGTAAAAAATCTTTGCCGAACGTACTGACTTGTCGCCTCTCAGATAGCCTACATACATCGCAATTAATTCTTTTCCATTTTCATCCTGCACGTTTGTTATGTAAAAAGAACCATATTGTAGCGTTTGGCTTTTGCCCGTTCCCATGTCTTTCCATGACGCAGCTTTTATATCTTTCAAGCCTTGTTGTTTTACCCAGTTTTCCAGATCGCCGGCTGCGACATTTTTGCTTACGGGCATCAAGTAATAATCCAATTTGCCTTTAGCCGGGAAAAAATGTTATGCACCATTTTGCTCGACCTTGTTCCACCCGGAAATGGAAGGTATGTTGTCCGTCTGCGAACAAGCGGTGAGCGTAACAATCAGTCCGCAAAAAAATAGGGATAGATATTTCATAGGATTACAATTTGTTTGGATAAATAAATACCACAATTGAGGAAACTCAATAATACAAAAGTAAGTTTTTAGCTTAAAGCTATTTCCCATGATATGGTTCGAATGGGTATTAATCAAAAACGATTTCTGAGAAAACAACAAAACCTCTGAAACAATATCCGAAAATATCGTCCCAAAGGTTTTTTCTAAATTTATGTTCTAGTCTTATACTAATCTTTATGAGCGTCCAGCCATTGCAAGCGGCGTTGGTCGGGGAGGTGCGTAACCGTAAAATTGTCAAACTGCGCATTGAATCCGTTGCCGTCAGGACAAGCTGCCATTACGCCAACCTGAACAGGCGTATTGTCATCAAACGGCGCATTGCGGTACATCGTGTAAGTCCTGTCATCCAATGAATAGAATAGTTCGACTGCATCTAATCTACGAACTGCTTTGACCCATACAAACGGCACTTTTTTACCTAGTGAAATGACACTCCAGTCGCTTTTGGTATTGGTTACGACGGCACTTATGTTCATATTGCCGTCCACAAATTCCACACCTGCTTTAATCCAATGCTTTTCGTCTATGCGAACCATCAAACCCGTCTGGTCAAACCGTGCTTTGTAGTCGGCTGTCAGTTTCACTTTTGCTTCAAATTCGCCGCCGTAAGTTCCATAATAAAAAGGTCCGTCATCAACCGTAAATCCATAATGTGAAATACGCCAATAGTCCGTTTTGGGAGTGACAAACATAGAAAGGCTGTTGTTTTTTACTTCCCACTTTTCCGGCTCGTTGAACCATTGCAGTTTTTCCAACTTTTGGGCTGAAACGGTATTTACCGCCAAAAGGACACCGATGCCAAACAATATTTTCTTCATGATTGCTTTTTGTTTATTATGTTAAATTGAACGAATGATACGACAGGGATTTCCGACTGCAACTACATTGGCCGGAATGTCTTTGGTTACAACACTTCCCGCACCGATAATCGTGTTGTCGCCAATATGAACGCCCGGCAAGACAACCGACTGCGCGCCAATCCATACATTGTTACCAATAGTGATGGGATAGGCATATTCCAACCCGTTGTTGCGCTGTATGACATCCAACGGATGTCCGGCCGTGTAAAAACCGCAGTTGGGCGCAATTAAAACATTGTCACCAAATGTTACTTTTGCTCCATCCAGAATTGTAAGATTGATATTGGAATAGAAATTTTCTCCAATTTCGATATTGTAACCATAATCACA
>JAATFC010000293.1 GCA_015655435.1 Chitinophagales bacterium
AAAAATTTTTCGATGGTTTTGGCTTTGGCAGGAGACTCAACTATTAATAAATTTTTAGCCATATTTAAAACTTTAAACCAGCATTCTAATTAGCAATCTTGACTTTTCTAAGCAGGTATATTGCCGTCCTAATTCATGCAATAATACGCACAATGAACAAAAATTGTAAATTTTGATTGCTGAAAGAACTTTTTTTTCAAATAAAACAAAAGCGACATCCTCTATTTTTTCTTTTCCAAACTCAGGTCAATTCCATTGGCATCGGCATACATCTTGCCATAGCCCCACAACAAATCCATTTTCCGCTGAAAATCTTTTTCCGGATTTTCCAACAGACGAAAAGCCGAACTTTGAATCGCGGCGGCGTCCGTTTTGTCGTCTTTCATTTTTGCCAACTGAAGGTAAAAATCCTGTTCGCCTTTTACAGCTATATTGAGTACTTCTTTTGACGCGTCAATCATGTTTTTGGCATCTGTCGTCACTTTCAGTTTCTCTACTTCTTTCAACAGTTCCTGTTCGTATTGGATTTTGTCCTTTACTACTTGCTGGTAATTGACCGTATCAAAATTCCTTCTGGATTCGTTGTATTTCAACGGAGGCTTTCCCAAAATATCCAAAATCTCCGTAACACCATAATGCTGGACGTACACCGTATTGAGCACGCAACGTTTGTAGTATTCCAAGGGCGCGGGGCTGTCACAACTGACCAAAACAAACAGGAAAAAAAGAAAAACAACTATTCTTTTCATGGGACAAAGGTATTGGCAAATATTTTCTATTTTCCAAAATCAGTCTTAAAAAGAGATTATAATATTCCCGCGTCCGCAAAACTGAAATAGCCGCAATCGCTGACAATAATATGGTCAACCAACTGAATATCAAGTAATTTGGATGCACTTGCCAGCTTACTTGTCATTTCTTCATCGGCCTGACTTGGGCGGAGCGAACCGCTCGGATGGTTATGCGAACAGATAATCTTGGCAGCATTGTGTTCCAGAGCCTTCTTCAATACTACCTGAATATCAACCACCGTTCCTCTCCTTCCACCGGAGCTCACGACCTCCATGTGGTTGACCTTATTGGCATTGTTAAGATACAGCACAACGAAAACTTCTTCCGAAAAATGCTGGAATTTTGCTTTTAGATATTGAGCTGCATCCTCACTGCAAGCAACGATTTCTTTCTTTTTTATATTGGATTCGCGGCGGATACCGAGTTCCAAAGCAGATACAACAGCGACAGCTTTGGCAGGACCGATGCCTTTGACTTTTAGTTTCAGTATTTCCTGCACTGAAAATTTTCCCAAACGATTCAGGTCGTTGTCTACACACAACAACAGTCGTTTGCAGACATCCACCGCGCTTTCTTCTCGCGTACCATTATTAATGATAATCGCCAATAATTCAGCATCGCTCAATACTGATTTTCCTTTGGATAATAGTTTTTCCCTCGGACGGTCATCGACAGCCCAGTTTTTAATGGAAAATGAAGTATTGGAAGCAGGTGTTTTTTCTTCGTTGATAACCAGTGTTTTGTAGTATAGTCTATCACAATTTAAGCATTTATTCTTCTTCAAGTTTATTTAATTGTTATTTCTCTCTTATCTTTGCGCTCCAGTCACACATCAAACAAATATGAATCCTTCTGTCAAGATTTTTTCGGGTACAGGTTCGGAAGAACTAGCCGAGAAAATAGCAAATAGCTACGGTACACCTCTAGGGAAGATACAAATTCAGAAATTCAGTGATGGGGAGATTCAGCCCATTTTTTTAGAGAGCATCCGCGGAGATTATGTTTTTTTGATACAAAGTACTTTCGCTCCGGGCGACAACATCATAGAACTGCTTTTGATGATTGATGCTGCCAAAAGAGCAAGTGCGGAGAAAATCATAGTCGTCATTCCTTATTTCGGTTATGCCCGTCAGGACCGTAAAGACAAACCCCGCGTTGCCATCGGAGCCAAACTAATCGCTTCCATTCTAGAAAAAGCAGGTGCAGACCGTGTGATTACCATGGATCTACACGCTCCACAAATCCAGGGATTCTTTGAAATGCCGGTTGACCATTTGGACAGTTCGGCTATTTTTATCCCCTACATCGAACATCTCAAGTTAAAAAGCCTTACCTTTGCCGCCCCTGACGTGGGCAGTACCAATAGGGTGAGGGGAATTGCCAGCTTTTTCAACGCGGAAATGGTCATCTGTGACAAGCACAGAAAACGCGCCAATGAAATCGCAAGCATGGTAGTGATTGGAGACGTTACAGGTAAAGATCTTATTCTTATCGACGATATTATCGACACAGCAGGTACGCTGACCAAATCGGCAGCATTGCTGATGGAAAAAGGAGCTAAAAGCGTAAGAGCATTCTGTACGCATCCCGTATTGAGTGGAAAGGCCTACGAAAATATCGCTGGTAGCGTATTGAAAGAACTGGTCGTCTGTGACACTATTCCTCTGAACAAGAAGAAAATAGCGGAATTCAAATTGGAAAACAAAATCAAGACCGCTTCTGTAGCCGATCTTTTTGCAGTTGCATTGAGAAACGCTTACGAAAACAGAAGTATCACCAATTTGTTTATCCATTCTAAAAGGTAAAATTTTTTAAATACATAAACATGAACACGATTACAATCGAAGGACAACTGAGGACCGAATTCGGCAAAAAAGCCACCCGCGCGGTTCGCTCTCAGGACAAAGTGCCAGCTGTAATTTACGGGGGTGCCAAAGAAGTTAACTTTTCGGCTCCGACAAAAGCTTTCAAAAACTTGGTTTACACAGACAAATTTCAGTTGGTGGAAATCAGCGTAGATGGACAGAAATACACTGCCATCATGAAAGATCTTCAATTTGACAGAGTTTCCGACAAATTGATACACGTTGACTTTTTGGAATTGTCAGAAGACAAAAAAGTCATAGCTGATCTTCCTATCAAATTCGTAGGATCTGCAGCAGGTGTCAAAGCTGGTGGTAAATTCGTCACAAAACTGAATTCCCTGAAGATAAAAACTTTACCTAAATATCTGAAGGAATCCATCACTGTTGACATTACCAACCTTGAGTTGAATGGTAACTTGCGTGTCGAAGATGTTCATCCTGACAACTTTGAGGTTATGAACTCTCCACGTATTCCTATTGCTTCCATCGTTTTGACTCGTCAGTTGAAACAGGCTGCAAGTGCGGATACCGCAACAAAAAAATAAGATGTAAATATTTTTGTCTTATAGAAAAAGCCTTGCAACCGCAAGGCTTTTTTGATGGAGTATTGATACGCGCAATGGATTTCGCCCAATATGGGGCTACTTTTGTTTTTTACTTTTTACTTTTGCCTTTTTAATTATGCCTGGAAAATTTTTGATAGTAGGTTTGGGGAATATAGGAACAGAATATATCAACACGCGCCACAACGCAGGTTTTGACGTAGTCGAGGCTTTCGTTATCAAGCATGGTGGATTTTTCAAATCGGACAGACTTGCCGATGTCGCTGAGGTCAAATGGAAAGGCTACACTTTCATTTGCATCAAACCAACAACTTATATGAATCTAAGCGGCAAAGCCTTGAAATATTGGATGGACAAGGAGAAAATCGCTCTTGACAACATATTAGTCATCGTGGACGACCTAGCGCTCCCTATCCAAAAAATACGCTTGCGTGGCAACGGAAGTGATGCCGGACACAACGGACTGAAAGACATTCAGCTCATGCTGGGAACAGATAAATATGCACGTTTGAAATTTGGTATTGGCAACAATTTTCCAAAAGGAATGCAGGCCGAATTTGTATTGGGCAAATGGTTTCCGGAGGAAAAAGCAACTATAAAAAACAAAATCGAAACATCTGTTGAAATAGTGGAATCTTTTGCCAGCATCGGTCTGGAACGCACAATGAACCAATACAACAACATCAATGTCGAATAAACTTTTTTGGCTCATTTTCTTATGACAAACAGAACTATGAAATTTTCTAAGGTACTTGCCCGATTTGCGATTAGCCAGCATCTATACAGAGGCCTGGTAATCACGATTGGCGTATTGCTACCCTGCATATTGCTAGAGCATTATGGTCTGTTTGCTCAGATGATAGCATTACCCGTCGGCACATTGATGGTCAGCCTTACCGACAGTCCCGGACCCGGCAAACGTAGGCTTAATACACTTCTGATAAGTCTGGGGATATATCTGGTCGTTGCGATTACGACAAGTTACCTGAGGCATCTTCCCGGTATCATATTTATCCTGATTGTCGTTTACGGTTTGTTTTTTTCCCTTATTGGCGTATTGGGAAATCGGGCGAGTGTCGTGGGAACAATGGCGCTCGTTATTTTCACTTTTAACCTTGACGATCATTTATCGCAGGGAGAATACTTATTAAGCGCTTTATACTTTTTCCTAGGCGGAGTCTGGTATCTGGTTATTTTCTTTGCATTAGATCGTCTCAAACCCTATCTCGTCATCGAACAGTTGATGAGCGAATATCTATACGAAATTGGAAAATACCTTTCCTTGAAATCCCAGTTTTATCGCCACGAACCTGACATTAACGGCATTACCCAAAAATTGTTTGCCAGTCAGACGCTCATCCGTTCACAGCAGGACGAATTGCGCGAGATTCTGTTTAAGACGCGTGTGATGGTAAAAGAATCCACTAAAAAAGGACGCTCGTTAATGGTCATCTTTCTGGACAGCCTTGACCTTTTTGAACGGATTATGACGACCCAATACGACTATGCACATCTGCATAAAATCATGGAAAGCAGTCATATCATTTCGTATTTTGGAAGTTTTATTTCGCGGTTGGCTCATGAGATTGAAAGGCTCGCCCTGAGTCTTCCATTGGAAAGACAGCTTCCGGAAAACAAAGACTTGCTGAAAAACTATAAACAATGCGAGGACTTCTTTTTCAAGCTAAGAAGCGAACAACTGAATCCCGACACCATCAATGACTTCATTATGTTGCGCCAGATTCTGAACAGTCTGAAAGACTTGACCAATCGGGTGATTACGTTACAGGACGCGACCAATTTCAACCATGTAAGTTCCAAAAAAGACAAAAGACTCACGGAAAATATCAACAAATTTGTCCCAACGGATATTTATAGTTGGCGATTACTAAAAGACAATTTTTCCCTGACTTCTACACATTTTCGCCATGCAATCCGCGTCACAGTTGCTTTGTTGGTCGGATACATCGTTGCGTTGTTCTTTCCGGTAGGACATATTTATTGGCTGTTGCTGACTATTATCGTGCTGCTCAAGCCAGCTTATAGTCTGTCTAAACAACGAAACATCTACCGTCTTATAGGGACACTATTGGGAATTGCCATCGGTTTTGTAACTATTCATTTCATCCATAACGAGACGACGTTGTTCATCATATTGGCAGTATTCATGACATTAGGATACGGCATGATGAAAATAAATTATTTGGTTGCGACATTGGGCATCACGGTTTTTATAGTGTTGGCCTATGCATTTTTGAACCAGAAAGGAATTGAAGGTATGATGACAGACCGTATTGTGGACACTGCTTTAGCCTGCGTCATAGTCTGGCTCACCTCCTATTTCGTATTGCCAGTATGGGAAGAATCGCAAATCGCCGCTTTCATGCAAAATGCGTTGCATAGCAATTCCGAATATTTTGATAGCACCGCAGAAGTTTTAATTTCCAACCAATACAATGATGAAAAATTTCGTTTGGCAAGAAAGAATGCGTTTATACAACTAGGTAATCTATCGGACTTGTTTCAGCGTATGATGACTGAGCCCAAAAACAAACAGCAAAAACTATCATTGGTACACTCTTTTGTCAGTACGAGCCATGTACTGACATCTTACATTGCTTCGTTGTCCTACTATACACATACACACGAACATCGTTTCGACTCCAATATTATTCGAAGCAGTTTGTTGCAAATCAAATTAGAGTTTGAAAAAGTCCTCGACCTAATCCAATACCGCGACGAACAATACCGCATCAAGAAACTACCCGAACTTCCAGACAATACGGAACTTCGGACATTGCTCGACCAAAGAAAAGACGAAATCGAACACACGGGAATTGAAGAAACAACCACCGAAATAGGTCAGCGCCTATCCGACCTAAATGCACTGCAAAGCCTACTGGAATTAATTAACAGCAACCTTTACGACCAAAACCGTATTATCTATAAGCTTATCAAGAGTGAGTAGATTCACTAGTTGTTGTTATTTTGTCTTTCACCTGGTCGATGAGTTCGGCTACTAGTGCTGTCCATCCGGTTTGGTGGCACGCACCAAGCCCGCGCCCATTATCGCCATGAAAGTATTCGTAAAACAAAATCAAGTCTTTATTTTCCGGACGTTGGTAAAATTCGCTGTATGTTTTTCCTGTTGATTTTCGTTTGTCTTCCCCGTCCAATGTGAACAAACTAATAACGCGCAAAGCCAACTCGTCCGCAACTTCCGAAAGTGTGAGATAGTTGCCGGAACCCGTAGGATATTCTACTTTCAGACTATCACCGTAAAACTGTCCATATTTTTGAATACTCTTAATCAGCAAATAATTAATCGGTATCCAAACAGGACCTCGCCAGTTGCTGTTACCTCCAAAAAAGTCCGAAATCGAGTCTCCTGGGTCATAGTTAATCTGATACACATCCGTGCCTAGATTAAGCGTGTAGGGATTTTTTTCATGATATTTGGACAAGGCGCGCACTCCACCAGTCGAAAGGAATTCGTCCTCGTTCAGCACACGTTCCAATAAGCTAATCAATCTTTCTTTAGGCACGAGAGAAAGCAATACTTGTTCGCTTTCAGCTCGTTCTTCATTAGGCCAGAAACGTCCATTTTTCTTACGATAATTTTCAAACCATAAAGTTCGCTTATTGAAATCTTTCAGTTTCTTTAGCGCATTACGGCTGATAATGGAAACCGCAAACATAGTGGTTAAACCAACTATACTCTGTATGCGAAGATGAATCGTGTTACCTCCTTTCTCCGCAAGCGTATCGTAATAGAATTTGTCTTCGGCATTCCACATTCCCATTTCGTTCAACGCCTCAGAAATCAACACAAAATGTTCGAAGAACTTAGTGCCCATGTCCTCAAACGAACGGTCACTCAGCGCAATCTCCAACGCAATGTCCATCATATTGAGTGCATACATACCCATCCAGCTTGTTCCATCCGCCTGTTCCAGTTCAAAATTGCCAGCAGGTGTATGGTTTCTATTGAATACGCCAATATTATCCAAACCCAAAAAACCGCCCTCGAAAATGTTATTTCCGTTGGGGTCTTTTCGGTTAATCCACCATGTAAAATTGATAATGAGTTTTTGGAATACTCTTTTTAGAAAGTCAATATCGCCAACACCTTTGTTGCGTTTCTCGATATTGTACACTTCCAATGCAGACCATGCCTGCAACGGCGGATTGACATCACCAAAGCTCCATTCGTAAGCAGGCAACTGTCCGTCGGGTTTCATGTACCATTCCCGCATGATAAGTATCAACTGGTTTTTTGCCAAATCAGAATCTACTTTCGCAACGGCAATACATTGAAAGGCTAAGTCCCACGCAGCATACCAAGGATATTCCCATTTATCAGGCATCATGACTATATTCTGGTTCTTCAAGTGTAGCCAATCATGGTTTCTGCCCTTCTTTCTCTCCTCACTTATTGGTGCGATGCCGTCGCTCGTCGATATCCACCGTTCAATATCGTAATGGTAATATTGCTTGCTCCACAATAGTCCTGCGTAAGCCTGTCGTTGTATCCTCCGTAGGTCTTCCGACAGTTTGGGCGATATTATTTTATTGTAAAATTCGTCTGCTTCATTTTTTCGGATATTGAAAATATATTCAAATCCTTTTTCAAAAGGCTCTTTGTGGTATTGGTCTGCCAGACGTAGATATATCGTGCGTTTTCCGCCTGGTGGAATCCTGAAACTATAAACCGGAGAAAATTTGGTTCCGCTTTTCTTATCGCGCAGTTTATCCAAATTCTTTTTTTCAATAATAGCTTTGTGAAACGCGTCTTTGGTAAAATCACTTACGTTTTCACGATCGTGGTATATTTCTTCAAGATTGGATTCATTTTCCGTAAATAGTTCATCATCCTGTTTCTGATAATAGAAATAGTAGCGGTCCATCTTATAGTGGTCGACCTGCACGACATTGTCCTCTATTTTAGTAATGGAAGGTCGAGGCATCGACTTGTTGTAGCACCACCTATTGTAAAACCACAATGTAGGCAAAACCGTTATGGGTGCAGCGTTTCGAGACCTATTGACAATTTCTATCCGAATACCAATATCCGCTTTTGCGTATTTTGCGTAAGTGATGTAAAATCAAAATATTTGTTTTCGTCAAATACACCCGTATCCAAAATTTCATATTCCGAGTCGAAAGTAGAGCGTTCCGCATTGCCTTTTTTTAGCTGCTCGTATGGAAATGCAGCCTGCGGATACTTATACAGAAACTGCATATAGTAGTGCGTAGGAATATTGTCCAGATAGTAATACAGCTCCTTCACGTCCTCACCATGATTACCGTCTTTGTTACCGAGACCAAAAAGCCGCTCTTTTAATATCGGGTCTTTTCCGTTCCAAAAAGCAGGACTAAAACAGAGATTTTCAAAAAAATCGGAAATTCCGGCAATACCGTCTTCACCCCACCTGTATATACGCTTGTGTGCATGTTCGAACGGAAAATAATTCCACGCATCACCATTCTCACTATAGTCTTCACGCACGGTACCCCATTGCCTTTCAGAAAGATAGGGACCCCAATCTTCCATATAGTAATTAATGTCGTGATTAGCTATCAAACGTTGTTCTTCTGCTGTCATAATCCGATTTTAAGTGCTTCCCAATAAGAGATGTCACGAAGATAAATAATAGTTGTGAGTTATGGGTGGCAGCTCTATTTTTCCAATACTCGATTGTTTGTAGTCTACTATCCATAGCCAATAATAGATTTGTATCTTCGCGCAAAAGTTATAAACGCATGATTTCATTTAGGAAAACAGGAGACATCACTATCACATGTCACAATCGCTTAGCACCTTTTCTGGCAGACGAAATAAGAGAACTGGGATTCCAGCTAGAAGAAGTTTTCCTGACTGGAGTCAAACTAAAAGGCTCATTGTCGGACTGCGTACATCTCAATCTGAGGTTGCGTTGTGCAAGCCAGATTTTGTATAGTTTAAAAAAGTTTGAAGCAAACGACCCAGATGAAGTATATAACGCTGCAAAATCAATCGCTTGGGAGACCATGCTGCCCATCAACACTTATTTCACGGTAACGAGCTCTGTTTCCAATCCGACAATCAACAACAGCATGTTTGCCAACGTTAAGGTAAAAGATGCAATAGTGGACCGTATGCGTGGAAAGACAGGACGTCGCCCCAATACAGGTTCTGACCCAGAGGCTGCCGTTTTCCATTTATATTGGAAAGAGGAATATGCTGAACTATTTATCGATACATCCGGTCACTCGCTTGGTCGTCACGGCTACCGAAAATATCCCGGAGCCGCCCCGATGTTGGAAGCATTAGCGTCTGCGACCGTATATGCCACCAATTGGGACAGGAAATCTCTCTTTCTCAATCCAATGTGCGGTTCGGTAACATTGGCAATCGAAGCTGCCTTGATTGCAACGAATCGTTATCCGGGGTTGTTTCGCAGTAACTACGCTTTTATGCACATATTGGGTTACGAAGACGCCATATATGAGGAAGAAATGGAAAAACTCAAAAAATACATCATCGAAATTCCCAACCTAAAAATCATCGCTTCCGACCATAGTCCGGACGCTATCAAAACAACCAAACTCAATGCCGGTACGGCTGGTGTATTGGACATTATCGAGTTGCAAACCTGCGACTTTGAAGAAAGTATCGTTCCTGAAAATGGAGACGGCATCGTGATAATGAATCCGGAATACGGTTTGCGGTTGGGCGAGATCGATCAACTAGAAGAAACATATAGTCGTATCGGTCGTTTTTTCAAACAAAAATGTGCAGGATACACAGGTTATATTTTCACTGGAAACCTTGAACTAGCTAAGAAAATCGGGCTTAAACCTAAACGCAAGATTGAGTTTTTTAACAGCAAGATAGATTGCCGTTTGCTGATGTACGAACTATACAAAGGAACAAAAAGAACTTTTGAAAAAGAATAAGCAACATCGTCCAATATGAACCGTTTAATCAAAAGTTTCGGTTATGCTTTCAACGGCTTGAGATTGTTTTTTCTAAAAGAAAAAAATGGTCAACTGGAACTTTTGGCGGCAATAATTACTGTTGCATTGGGATTTTGGCTGCATATTTCCAATATGGAATGGTGTATCATCTTGCTCTGTATCGGAGGCGTATTGGGATTGGAAATCCTTAATTCTTCCTTGGAAAAATTAATTGACCATTTTCATCCTGAAATCCATCCCAACATAAAAATAGTCAAGGACATGGCAGCGGCTTCAGTTTTGTGGTTTTCCATCATCGCATCGATTGTTGGTGCAATTATTTTCCTACCAAAACTTATAGTATTATTTAGATAGTTGATTATTTGCAGCCACAATCCTTACCTAAGCAGTAGTTTTTTTTTGAACCGACATAGCTGTGCATCTCGTCCAGTTCCATCAAAGCAACCAGAACTTCGTTTTTGGGCAGTGTCACGTCCCCCCATTCTCGAATCCATTGAAAAACAGTTCCGTAGCTTATCTTTAGAACTCTGCCTACCGCCCTGAACCCCATGCCTTCCAAGTACAACTCCAACGCAAGCCTCTTGGCTTCTATCGGTTTCTCGTCGGATTTTCTTTCTACTACCCGTTATGCATTTAAAAAAGGCTAGTTTTTAAGTTGTTGATATTTCTGTTGAAGAGGTTCTTGTTGAGAAATTGGATCATAGTAGTTGTTGTTGTTTTGTTGAGTATTCTAGTTTTAAAATCATTGAATGATTTGGAGAAATTTCTTTGTATCATGAATTGCCCGCACAGTTGGGAGAAAAAAGTCTCAATTCTTTTTCTCATTTTACGAATGATGTGAGGTTGTGGCTTATACTGTTTTTGATTGGCCCTCATAGGTATTTCCAGTTCAATGTTTACTTGTCTGAAAAGATCTAGTTGTTGTGTATTGGCAATATATCCTTTATCCCCAATGATAGTGCAGTCGCGCATTTGACCGTTTATGTCTTTTAGAAAATGGACATCGTGTACTACGCACACGTAAGGTCGAAATGTTGTACAACTCCGTTCACTGAAATGAGCGAGTGCATCTTGTTACCGTAAAACCATCTGTTCTAGGAGGCGCAAAACGCCTTTGATGGGGTCGTTTCAAATTCTTCCCTGCACAACGGAGGACCGAGCGGAACTGGACATCTTGCAGATATCCAAAGGCATGCTGTCAACGATAAAAAAAACTTCCCCCGCATTCAATTGCCCGGCCATGGACCTGCGCACTTTTTCCGTCAGGGAAAAAAGCAGTTTTCGACGTCTGTTGAACACCATTCGCTCGATACGATTGGACAACTTTGTTTCTTCTAACATTCTAAATAATTGATTTTCAGAGTCGATGCTCATAAACTCCGCTGTAAGACTAAGTGCGATACATTCCTTGTTGGACAGTTTGGGTTGTATGGGTTGGCGAAAAGGTTGAAAGTTTATCGGCATTGTAGCCAACGCTTCAAGTATTATTTCGTAGTTTTGAATCAGATGGTTCATAATATTTAATAGACTGTAAATCAATTTAATATACAACTTTTATAAGCTAATGAACCACCTTTTTTTCTATTTTTTTAAATCTACAACGAGTTCTACTGTATATCTGTAGCCGCAACACTTACACAGATGTCGTTGACGGCCTTTTCTACCGTCTTTGCGGCTATCAAGACCGCCACATTTTGGACAATTCATTTTCATGCCAGATATAATTAAAACTATAATAAAACAAAATGGCTAATTTTTCATGCATCTCCGCAGCAGAGCTGACGGAGTATTGCTGAAAAATTTCGTTCCAACCACGATTTGAGAGAACCTTTTTTGCTACGCAAAAATGTGCACTCACTCTAACCTACAACCCCGAAGCAGGGCTTCGAGGAATTCTCTAGATTAAATTAACAATGCCAAAAATTGAACTATTTCAATTTAATCTCCAGCTCGTCCAATTGTTTTTGGTCAATATGCGAAGGCGCATCCAGCATAACGTCACGTCCGCTGTTGTTTTTAGGGAAAGCTATAAAGTCACGGATGCTGTCCGCTCCGCCCAATATGGAACACAGTCGGTCCATACCGAAAGCCAAACCTCCATGTGGTGGTGCGCCATATTCAAACGCGCCCAACAAGAATCCAAATTTTTCGTTAGCCTCTTCCTTGCTCATTCCCAATGCTTCAAACATTTTGGATTGCAGTTCTTTTTGATAAATACGGATAGAACCACCACCGATTTCGTTGCCGTTCAATACCATGTCGTACGCATTGGCCTTGATACTGGCATAAGGATGTTCGAGATATTTTTCCGGATTGTCGATAACCGGACTATTGTTAATCATCTTGTCAATATCTTCCGGTTTGGGCGCGGTAAACGGATGGTGTTTAGCATACCAACGATTGTCATCCTCGCCGTATTCAAACTGTGGAAAATCCAATACCCACAACAATTTGAATGTTTCGGGATTACGCAAACCAAGCTGTTTTCCCATTTCCAAACGCAGTTCGCTAATAGCTTTACGTGTTCTTTCTTCACGTCCTGCCAATATCAAAATCAAGTCGCCTGCTTTTGCATTGGCGGCTTTTGGTATCAATTCCAATTTTTCAGGAGAGAAAAATTTGTCAACGGAACTTTTGAAAGTACCGTCGGCATTGCATTTCACGTTCACCAAACCCATCATGCCGATTTGCGGGCGTTTGACCCATTCGGTCAGTTCATCTATTTGTTTGCGTGTATATTCCGCTGCTCCGGGAATGGCAATCGCCACAATAGTTTCCGCCTCGTTGAACACCTTGAAATCAACGCCCTCGAAAACTTCCGGATGACCATCTTTGGTTGGGAAAGCCGCAGCGGGA
>JAATFC010000309.1 GCA_015655435.1 Chitinophagales bacterium
CCGGAAAGTTCGATTACTGTTGAGTGGCGTTCGTTTTCCGTGGAGGATTTTGGATGCCAAGCCACGAGAAACTTGCCCGGATGGTATTTGCTGTACAGCACGTTTCCGTCAATGGGGTAGCGGTTGACATGCACGTTGGCAGGACTCATGAATATACTTACCTGAATACGTTTTTCATGGAAATATTCTTCGTCCGTCATTTCCTCGATAACGACAACCTTGCCGTCCGCAGGACAGATGATTTGGTTTGCACCTTTTGTCAGTTGCCTATTGGGAATACGGAAAAACGAAATGAGAAAAAGCCATACTCCAAACAGCAATATATTGAGAATGGAAGCCAATATGCCCGGCAAAAACCAGGAAAACAACCAGCCAATAATACCCAAAACGATAAACGAAATGATAATGGTCGGATAACCTTCTTTGTGTATGGTCATAAAATTCTTTTCTGAAAAATGAAGTGCGAAGATACTGCGTTAGATTTTAATAAGTGTTTTGCGCAGGTTATTTGTTGACCGAGGTGAGAAAGAGGTTTGTGTTTCGTTTGAGTAATTTTTTCTCCATATAGTCTCTCGAAGAAGGCTTTGTGGAATGTGTCGCGCTTCTTAACAAAATGCTCTGTTTTTTTGCTGTCGAATTTTGTTCTGGTTCGCAACATGATGATTATTGGAAGAATGAGCATGGTAAACAAGAGAATGGAAAAGACGGTGAACTTCCATTTGTTATCTATTTTTCATTACTGGCACTGTAGGTACTAAAATTGATAGCTATTATGGGAACTAGATATAATTAAAAACGCAGCCCATAAGATATTGGGCTGCGTTGATTGGTTTTTAAAATATTTTTTTCACATGGCTGTTATGGTAAATGTGATATAAACTCAGCATGATTAAGGTATAATGGTCTTACATCAATATAATTACCCCAACCAACTACATCTAGGTGGTCATAGCCATTCAAAGTGGGCATTACATTCCATACTCCCTTAGTTAGCGTTGTCGATGAATTGTAAGTAACAGAGAGGCTACCAGTTGGGCAGCGTGAGCTTACTAGATTAACAATGCCGTCATTTTGCCACCATGTCCTATCGATTACAGTTAATCCTGTTGTATTTCTGGTATAATTGCCCATACCTGGCTTTAATGGCCACGCATAAGGATAGGCTACGACAGCCAATACGGGCAACATGGTCAATTTAGGATATTCCCATCCAGTAAGGACTCCGGTATTGTTAGCTCTGCCACCGTAAGAAAAATAATATACGTCAGAGGCATCTTTTGCAAAATTATTCACCGATTCTGCTCCGCCTGTCGAATTAAGGTCGTATGCTCCTTGGTCGTTGGTTGACCATATCTTACTTGCCATTACGCGGTTGATATAAGAGCTAAGTGCCTCTCCGGGATTCCTTACGATTCCCCATTGCTCCAAATCAAAGTCGTATAATGCCTTCTCTATACCAGTGGGGTTGGCGATTGTAGCTGCTGAAATAATCGCATTTTTTATGAACGTTGCAAGGCTGCCCATAACATCAAGACCGGACGTGCCTTTATGAGGGGTGGATATAGTTGTTACAGATTTCACCCAACCCTTACGGCTACCATCAAATATGGATGCGTGGTTTGGGTCTGTTTTTTCTTCGGGTACTCCGTTTTCCAGCAATGCAACCAAAACGCGTTCCGTCTGACCTCCCATACTATGACCGATTAAGTGTATTGGATGGTTTGCATCCCATTGAGGATAAAACCCGGGGTAGGTTTTGCCGACTTTTTGGCTATGTCCCATTTTGGCTGAATGGAACTTGCCATAATCAACAGTTCCTCCTTTTATCTGGTAGTATAGCTCTATCGCCCTGTCGAAATTACTACTTACAGGTCCCATGCTTGCCGTAAAAACGGAATATCCTTTGTTTTTCAATTCTTCTTGCACATCATAAATAGGTCCTCCAAAATACTTAAGGCCAAGCATTTCATCCCTGCCAAAACCAAATAGTCCATGCACCAAAACAATTGGCACTCCATCCGATGCACTTGAGCGCGGAGCTAAATTTAAAGATAAAGACGTAGTTGCACTCGTAATTACAGCTTCATTGTTGGTTCCATTTTTTTCAGGTTCGGTTTCAGTCTTTACGGGTAATGTTTCTTTTTTGCAAGATAGGGCTACAAGTAGTAAGAATGCAGTAGCATACATTCCTGGTTTTTTCCAGTTTGTTAGGAATAGTTTCATAATGGCATGTTTTGTTTAGGTAAATAATACCATCAAGGTATAATAGATTGTTAACAGTGGGAAATATATTGATGTATGTCAATTTAATTTTCCCCACCATTGGAATTAACAAGGAGCGAACTCTGTTCTTAAGGCAAATTGGTATTGTTGGTTTCTGCGATTATTTAGTGTTGTTGCCAACAATTATTTATATTTCTTGTGGAGATGTGGGCATTTTTTCGCATAGTCTCTCTCGGTGTTTCTCGGATTTTGTTGTGTAGGTTTAGCGAATATCTTGTTGCAGTGGTTGTGCTTTTATTTTCATCGACACTTTTATTTCGTTTGGTATTAATTTTTCATCGAAATTTTCCATTTCTTTACTTCCTTTTGAATGGCTCTCAAATTTATAGATATTGTACGCCTTTAATATCTTAAACCTTTCCCTTTTGCCTTGACAGTATTGCCAATATTTTTGTCAAAAATATGGTTAATCTCCATGCCTCCACCTCCGCCGGGTTGTGCTTGGAGTTGCGTTGCAAAAAGTGAAAATAAAATTATTAAGAACCTCATAAACATTGTTACTGTTTCGTGAGAGACTACATCCTAGGCGAAGATGTTGATAGTGGATATATAGCTATTTTCAAGAGATTAGAATGAGTCATTTTTACTTAATATGATTCCCAATATAAATATATAATGCAACAGCAACGCTCGCTACCATCAACGAATCAAAACGGTCCAGGAATCCACCGTGTCCAGGCATGATAGTACCGCTGTCTTTGACGTTCGCCATGCGTTTGATTTTGCTTTCCAATAGGTCACCCAACGTACCGAAAACTGCGGCGATAGCGGACACGACAATATACATTTGCAAAAAACTTTTGTTGACCACAAAATAGCCAATACACGAAACCAAGGCAACCGCCAATATAGCTCCGCCAATCGTTCCTTCCCAGGTTTTCTTAGGAGAAATCTTGCTGAAAGGCGTTTTGCCGATAAACGAACCGACAATATAAGCTAGCGTGTCATTGAGCCAGATGGAAGCAATCAACGTCAATATGATAATTGGATAGCCGTCAACGTTATATATCATCAAACTGATAAAACAACCCCAACTCAAGGAAACATACAACCAGCCTAATAGCGTGTATTTCAACAAACCTTTTTTGTATTCAGGTTCTAGTAGTATGGAAATGGCTACATACACAATACCAAGAACCATTATCCAAAAGCCGAAACGTCGCATCGGAAGTGAACCAATATCCATCAACTGTGTATTCCATAGCATGAAACCCAATCCTGCCAGGCTACCGGACATTTTCGCGTTGCTATTGACAGGTTTGTATTGGAGGTCGATTTCCCCTGCCAGTTTTTGAAATTCGTACCAACAACCAAAATGAACAATGACAAAAAGTATCAATAGAGTCCAATTGTTGATAAGCAGACCGGCAAGCATTACCAATACAAAAATAACTGCGGTTAGAGCTCTGGTTTTGAAAGTTGCTACGTTAAAAGCCATGTGAAATTAGATTATAGTTGAGTTCGATTTCTGTTTCTGAAAAGACTTGTACAAAATAGTGAGGAGGATTGCAAATACAGCCAAACCGCCTATCTGTAAATACCAGGGAAGAGATTCGTTCATTTTCGCGCTGGTAAGTTCGTTTCTTTTTGTCAAAATATAAATGGTAACGACCGAAACGGCATTGTTGATGAAATGTATAAATATGTTGAGTTTCAAATCCTTGCTCCAATAGTATACATAGCCGAGCAGTAATCCCAGAAACGCGCGCGGCAGGAATCCATAGTAGGAAAAATGTATCGCACTGAATACCACCGATGTGACCAATATAGCCAAAAATGGTTTTTTGAACCATTGAATCAATATATTTTGAACTCCTCCACGGAAAAACAACTCTTCCAATACCGCCGGCAAAAGCGCTACGATAAACAGAGACACTATCAAGTCCATAATGCCGTGCATCTGCATGAGTTGCATTATCTGGTTGTCGTAGTTGTCTTCCAATTGTTGGAATATCTTGGCAAGCTTGGCGGGAAGCGGAATAATGTGGTTAAGTGTCGCCATCAAATCCGTTACGGGCATCGACGCAAAGGCAATAAGCGCAACGAGAATCCATGTTTTTGGTTCGGATTGTGTTCGGGTATGAAGAAAATCTCCCGTTGGTTTTACAACTCTTTTGAATATCCATATTGGAAATAAAAAGAGGCATATCGAATTAATAATCTGAACCAAGCGCATCGTATTGGCATACGCAGGATTGCCCATCGCTGCGGGGATTCTCAAAGGACTGACTCCCGCAATCAAAAAGGGAATGAGTGCCAGTATATTGCCCAATATCAAACCTACGAACGCCATGCCGACCAATATCCCAAACTGGGATGATGGCGTGTATTGGATTTGGTAAGGTTGCCTCGGTTGGTTATCCGAGACGGAAGGTTGGATATCTTGGTATTGCTCTTCCATAAAAAAATAAGGACTTAACTTTGTGGCGAAGATACGTTATCGATTGACAATGGACGCGGTTTCCAGAGGTCGGTGGATATGTATATTTATCCATGAATGCTGTCAATTCATCATTCATAAATCATAACTCATCATTCGAATGGCTCAGATTGGCAAGATAGTTTTACCGGATTTTCCTTTGTTGCTCGCTCCTATGGAGGACGTGAGCGACCCGCCTTTCCGTGCAGTATGCAAGGACAATGGCGCGGATCTGATGTACACAGAATTTATCAGTAGCGAAGGGCTGATTCGTGATGCGATGAAGAGCCGTCAGAAGCTGGATATTTTCGAGGAAGAAAGACCAGTTGGGATTCAGATTTTCGGTGGGGATGAGGAGGCAATGTCTATTAGTGCGCGCATCGTTGAAACAGTCAATCCCGATTTGCTGGATATCAACTTCGGTTGTCCGGTAAAAAAAGTGGTAACAAAAGGTGCAGGTGCAGGTGTATTGAAAGATATTGACCTGATGGTACGACTGACGGAAGCCGTGGTGAAAAGTACGTCTTTGCCAGTAACGGTCAAGACTCGTTTGGGTTGGGACAATGATAGTTTGAATATATTGGAAGTAGCAGAACGTTTGCAGGATGTGGGCGTGAAAGCCTTGTCCATCCACGGTCGCACGCGCGCGCAGATGTACAAAGGTCACGCAGACTGGACTCTGATAGCTAAAGTAAAAGAAAACCCGCGCATACAAATTCCCATTTTTGGAAATGGGGATATTGACACTCCACAAAAAGCTGTCGAATACAAAAACCGCTACGGTGTGGATGGTATCATGATTGGTCGTGCAGCGATTGGACACCCATGGATTTTCCGGGAGATAAAGCATTATATAAAAACAGGCGAACTCTTAGCGCCGCCAACTATACAGGAACGTATAACCGTCATCAAAAAACACCTTACCCAATCCATGAAATGGAAAGGGAATAAGTTAGGTATATTGGAAATGCGTCGCCATTACGCCAACTATCTCAGAGGATTTCCGTCCGTCAAAGATTTTCGCAATCAACTGGTCAATCTTGCGACCTATGAGGAGATAGAAGCTGTATTGGACTCAATGGAGGTGCGTTATGATGGATATGTTCCGGACAGGATTGTTGCGTCCTATCCGGAAGGAGATGCTTGTGCGGCCCAATAAAGTCTACCAGTGGTGGTGTCCGCCGCCATGGTGATAACCACCGCCACCATAACTACCATAACCGCGACCTCGCTCCACAAAGCAGGAACTGAAACTCATCGCAATTGATGCCAATACCACAATCGCCAATAGTAAATTCTTTTTCATGACTATAATTTTAATTGTTTAAGAATATATTATAGTCAAAATCCAAAGGAGATGCCAAGATATTGGATTTTAAAGGGTTTTACGTGAATAGCGATATTTATTCGGTCAAAAAAGAAAGAGGAATTATTGGTCGATACGAAACGTTATTTGGTCTTATTTTCCTGAAATATAACCGTAAAAAGAAATCGGTGTTTGGTTCAGGCTCTGAATCTGTACCGTGCCATAGCCTGTGTTGCCAATACTTAGGTAAATCTGCTGTACGTCTTTGGTATTTTGAAAAGCGGGAAGACCTTTGGGTAAAATGGTCATTTTGTACATTTTCTTTTCCTTCTTTTCGTCTTTAATCGTATAGTTGTTAGTGGCGAATTTTATGCCACCATCCGTATTATTAGTCGGCGCGACAAATGCTCGTCCGAAGTAAGGTAACCATGCAATAATGGAATCATTGCGCATCTCAAACGTATAGTCGTATGTCAGGTTGATACTGCCGCCGTTCATTGGTTGGGTGTTGGTAGCGTGGAAAACAAATTGTCGTTGCTGCCACCAAGTTGCCACTGAGTCTTGGTCTGCTTTTTCCCGTTGTGCGGTCTTGGCTGTATTGCAGGATGACACGATTGCCAAAACCAATAATGCCGGAACAATAATGCTGAAAATGCTTTTCATATATTTTTCTTTAGTAGAAATCAATATTTTCTTACTAAAGTTAAGCAATTTTTTATTCAAAAAACTAAGCCATGACCAGCTTTTCGTTGAGGGTGTCCGATTCTATCAATCCGTCTCGCAGGCGAATGACCCTTTTTGCATAAGCGGCGATATCATCCTCGTGTGTGACCAATATGACTGTATTGCCGGCTGCCTGTATTTTTCCAAATATTTCCATGACTTCAATGGAGGTTTTAGAGTCCAGATTTCCGGTAGGCTCGTCTGCCAGCAATAGTGCCGGGTCGTTGATGATGGCTCTGGCAATGGCGACACGCTGTATCTGCCCACCGCTCATCTGGTTGGCTTTGTGGTCGTGCCGGGAAGCCAGTCCGACTTTTTCCAGTGCAACCATAGCTCGCTCTAGCCTTTCTTTTTTTGGAACGCCAGCATAAACCAAAGGAAGCGCAACGTTCTCCGCAGCGGTGAGGCGCGGCAGAAGGTTGAACTGCTGGAATACAAATCCGATTTCGTTGTTGCGTACGTCCGCAAGGGCATCGTCGTGCATCTTGCTTACGTCCTGGTCATTCAGTACATACTGTCCACCTGTCGGTGTGTCCAGGCATCCCAATATATTCATCAGCGTACTCTTGCCGGCACCGGAAGAGCCCATCAGTGCGACATATTCATTTTTGAAAATGTCCAGAGAAATTCCTTTCAGTACGGGAATCTCCTGACCGCCCATGAAATAGCTTTTTCTGATGTCATTGAGATGGATGATGCCTTGCATAAGCTTGTATTATTTTTGAATGACTTTCGGTACTTCGAAGAACTGTCCATCCGTTGCGGGAGCATTTTTTAAGCCTTCTTCCCTTGTGATAGAGCCTTTAACCTCGTCCTCGCGCAAGACATTGGTACGCGTGCTGATATGCAAAAGCGGCTCGACACCTTCCGTGTCCAGCTCATTGAGTTTTTCCATGAACTGGATGATTTTTTGCAAATCGGATTTGATGACACTCTTTTGCGTAGCGTCAAATTCCAGACGGGAAAGTTCAGCAAGGTTGTCTACCAACTGGTCCGTAATTTCTATCATACGACAAAAATAAGGAATGAAAATGCACTCGACACCGAAATTGGGGAAAACGGCATTTTAACGACAAGAATGGTCAACTTTTCGTTTGAAAGGTTAAATCTTAATGTTCATATCCTTTGTTGTAGTTGCTGATGGAAAAAGGACGGTCTGCTTCTTCTGTTCCTCGTGTTGTACTGGGAGTGCCGCTCATATCCAAATCGAAAGTGCCTCCATGCATTATATCCTGATACGTGATATAATTTTTGGTATAAGGTTGACCGTTGAGTTTGGCTGATTGGATATAGACATTTTTGTCGTTATTGTTTTTGGCGTCAATGACAAATTTGTTTCCGTTTTCCATTTGGATGGTAATCTTTGAAAACAAAGGACTGCCAATAGCATATTGGTTTGTACCCGGACAGACGCTGTAAATGCCCAATGCGCTCAACACATACCAAGAGGATGTCTGCCCTTGGTCTTCGTCACCGGGATAGCCATTTTCCGTACTGTTGTATAGTTTGGTCATGATGTCGCGGGTATGGTATTGGGCTTTCCATGGTGCGCCCGCATAGTCGTAGAGGTAAGGCATGTGCTGTATAGGTTGATTACCGTGCGCATACTGTCCCATATTGGCAGCGACCATCTCTGTCATTTCGTGAATCATTCCGCCATAAGAACCAACATTGACTGTATTAGGAACGGTAAATACGGAGTCGAGTTTGGTCACGAAAGCCTGATCCCCACCCAATAAAGAAATAAGACCTTTAGGGTCGTGGAAAACAGACCAAACCCAGTGCCAGGCATTTCCTTCCGTGAAGGGTCCTCCCCATTCGTTCGGGTCAAAATTTGGATGCCAGCTGCCTTCTGCGTCGCGTCCTTGCATAAAACCTGTTTCTTTGTTGTAAACATTTTTATAGTTGTACATAGTCTTGCCAAAGACATGACTATAAAAAGGCTGCTGTGTCATTTCCGCTAATTGATAACCACAAAAATCGTCATAAGCATATTCCAATGTTTTTGCAGTAGCCTCTCTCGTATGGTTGTAAGGGACGTATCCCAAGGTGTAATAATCCTTCCAACCGTCACGACCGTTTGCGGGCCCCCAAGGTCCTTTTTCTGTTGCTTCATGGAAATATGCCTGCAAAGCTAGTTTGGGGTCAAATGTTCGGATGTCTTTTGCCCAGGCGTCTGCCAATAAGGAGATAGCATGGTTGCCAATCATGCTGCCACCCTCGCTGGGAAATGACCAAGAGGGAAGCCATTTGCATTGCTGGTAAGCATCTAATAATGCCTGCATATAGCGACCGTGCATCTCCGGATGTAGCAATGCGTTGAGCGGAAACTGTGCACGAAACGTATCCCAGAATCCTGTGTCGGTGAACATGTAACCGAAATGAACCTTTCCGTCGTAGGGACTGAAATAATAGACTTGTCCGTTTTTGTCTATTTCGTAAAACTTGCGAGAAAAAAGACTCGCACGGAAAAAGCAACTATAAAAAGTCTTGATGTTTTCCTCATTGTTTCCTTCTACCAATATTTGGGAAAGCTGTTTGTTCCATGTTTCTAAAGCTTTGTTTTTCGTTGCTTCAAGATTTTTGTTCGCACCGAGTTCCCGTGAAAGATTCAGCTCTGCCTGCTCTGCACTAATGTAAGATGATGCTACTTTTACCTGTACTTGTACTCCCGCTTTGAATTCAATATATATGCCTTTGCCTTTACCCTCGGCGGAAAGATTATTTGCCTGCACTTGGTTGTTTGTATTATCCCAAGTACCGTAGCCTTCGATAGGTTGGTCAAATTCTGCTATGAAAAAGTTTTTATAACCATCCTTGAAACCCTGGCCGTTATTGACGTAGCCAATAATTTTCCTTTCGTTCGGAATAATCTGGATGTTGCTTAGTCCGGTATATCCGTCCAATATCAGAAAACTTTTATGTTTTTTAGGAAAAGAAAAACGTAAGTGCGCGCCTCGTTCGGTAGGAGCAATTTCTGTCTTGATGTTGTTGTCCAACTTAACGGCATAGTAATATGGTTTAGCCGTTTCGTTGCTATGGTTAAATCCTGTTGCTCTTTTGTTTTCGTCTACTTGCAAACTATCAATCGTCGGAAAAAAAGAGAAAACTGCATAGTCGTTCGTCCAGGAACTGCATTGATGTGCTTGTTGAAAACCTCTAATTGTTTTCGCCTCATATTGGTATTTCCATCCGTCGCCGTTACGTCCCGTCTGGGGTGTCCATGTATGCATACCAAACGGCAAAGCCGTTGTCGGATATGTGTTTCCTCGTGTCAATTCAAATTTGGAATTGGTTCCCTGCAGTGTATTGACATAGTCTGCAACATTCTTTTTCTGTGCCTCGGAAACAAAAATGATAGAGAAAAGAAAAGCTACTAAGATGATTTTTTTGTGCATAATGATTTTTTATGAGCATCAACAAACATTCTAAAATAGGAATTCAAATCGGCGTGAATATTTATTGGAATGTTAATGGCGGCTTGGATAATTGATAAATAATGGACAGGCAATATTATTTTTGCAAAAGAAAATATTCAAATGGGCAACAGCTATTTTCAGTTCAAACAGTTTACGATACAGCAAGGCAAAACGGCGATGAAAGTATGTACCGACGCTTGTTTGTTTGGGGCGTTTATAGCAAAAAATATAGCCGTTAAAAGGGTTTTGGATATT
Organism: Chitinophagales bacterium; assembly: GCA_015655435.1. Taxonomy (GTDB): domain Bacteria; phylum Bacteroidota; class Bacteroidia; order Chitinophagales; family Chitinophagaceae; genus Rhizosphaericola. Next base: position 10,406 of record JAATFC010000309.1, read on the forward strand.
GGAGCGGGTACAGGATTGTTGAGCATGATGTATGCACAAAAAAATACAGAGACTATTATTGAGGCTATTGAGGTTGAGGAAAACGCGTACGAACAAGCAAAAGAAAATATTGCGGCATCTCCCTGGGATAAAAATGTGATAGTGCATCATATTGGGTTGCAGCAATATCAACCTATCATCCAATATGACTTGATATTGTCCAATCCACCTTTTTTCGACAATGATTTGCAGTCTGATAATGTGGAACGAAATGTGGCTATGCACTCCACTCGATTGTCACTCGCAGAGATATTTGCTTTTGCGGAAAAGTATTTGAATGTTGACGGAAAATTGGCATTGTTGCTACCTTTTCATCGGACAGCCGATGTGGAAATCAATGCAACAAAGAATGGATTTTTAATAGCAAATAAACTATTGGTACGACAGACGCCTAATCATGACTTTTTCAGAACGATATTCATTTTTTCAAAAAATCAGAGTAATAGTCTAGTGGAAGAAATTACGATTAAAGATGAGCGGAATCAATATACTCATTCATTTGTGGAGCTATTAAAAGACTACTATCTTTTCTTGTAGTAGCAATCGCCATCTTGAAAATTTAATCAAAACATAACCTCTTATTTTTGTTGTTTTCGTGATAATGAATCTTCTTGCTAACAAAAAGGATAAGCCATGAATTCAAGAAGAAAATTTCTCAAACAAACGGTTGCTGGCACGCTGATGAGCACTGTTGCCGCATCGCCCATCGCATCATTTGCTATCCAGCAATCCAATATAAAAAACAATAGCAGCGAAAATGCTAAACTTCGATTTGTCATAGCGTCTGATGGACATTACGGACAGCCCAATACGCCATACGCTGAAGATCATGAAAATATAGTTAAATGGTTGACGGAAGAACATCGTCAACAACCGCTGGATTTTATAATCATTAATGGCGACTTAGTTCATGACCGAACAGAATTACTAACAGAAGTGAAAACCAGATATTTTGACAGGTTTCCGGTGCCTTACTATACTATTCCCGGCAACCACGACCATGCGGACACAGCTTTGTGGAAATCTGTTTTTGGATATGAGGACAACTATAGTTTTCAGAAAAAAGATATTGGGTTTGTATTGGCAAATACGTCCAATATCAAAGGCACATACGTCGCACCAGACAATGTATTCCTAGAAAAGGAATTGTCTAAAATGGCGAGCTTGCCAGTAGTGCTGGTAGTGTTGCATATACCACCGCATCTGTGGGTGCCGGAAAATCCATTTGTGGAAGCCCCGGACACTATTGCGCTTTTACACCGATATCCGAATGTGAAAGCCGTTTTTCACGGTCACGACCATTCGTTGGATAGTGTTTTCTACACTACTAAGCTGCCACATTTTTTTGATAGTCATTTTGGTGGTAATTGGGGAACCAACTATAAGGGTTACCGTGTCGTAGAAATTGCTGAAGACTATAGTATCAATACGTTTCAAGTGAATGCGAGTAAACAACCCGTGTTAAATAAGATGATTATAAAATAAATTTTCAGTAAAAATACATCAAAGATTGAAAACAGGTAAAACGATTGTAAATAAAGGCTTTACAATCGTTTTTTGATTTTTTGGTAATGAGGTAAAAAGCAGAAAAAAGCGAGGTTCGGCAAAAGTAAGGTTACTAAAACGTTACTTTTGAACATTCGAAATAGTTTATTAAAAATACTGTTTTTCAGTTATTTGCATAGTTTTTCATATTGTTCCGTAGCTCACATAAGTTTAATTTTATCATTAAGAATTGTGAGTATGGAAACGACAAAGAAATCAACGTTTAAGGTACTGTTCTACCTTAAAAAGAACGCCCCAAAGAGAAACGGAAAAGTTACGGTTATGTGCCGAATTACCGTAAACGGCAAACAGTCTGCATTCAGTACCAAGCTGGATATTTCTTCAACAAATTGGGACTTGAAGTACGGCAGGGTTTTAGGAAAAAGCCGAGAAGCCCAGGATGTGAACAGCAAACTTGATAAAATCCGTTTGGGTATTGAAGAGTGCTACTCTAAAATCCTAAAAAACGAGGGAGCGGTAAACAGCGCGAAACTTAAAAATGCCTTTCTCGGAATGGAAACCGGAGAGCTAACCTTTTTCAAATTCTACGAACAATTTCTTTTAGACTTCGAGAAAAAAGTTAATAGTGGACTTAGGGTTATAGGCTCTTATCGAAGATACAGGACACTCATAAAGCATCTTGGCAATTTTGCACGTGTGAAATATGGTTATACCGATGTATCGTTTAGCGACCTTACCCCTGACTTTGTGCAGGACTTTGATTACTACCTGCGTGACAACCATCATTTGGGGCATAACACGGTTTGGGTATATATGATTGGATTTACTACTCTTTGCCGATTGGCAATGAGCAGAAAGCATCTTGCTTTTAATCCTTTCAGCGAGTACAAGAATACCAAAAAGGACAAAGACAGAGGATATCTGTTACGGAATGAGTTGGAACAGCTTGTAACATTTAACTGTGAGAAAAGAAAAGATGAGTTGGTAAAAGACCTGTTTGTTTTCAGTTGCTTTACAGGGCTTTCCTATTCGGATATAAAAGGATTGAAAAACAGCAATCTTCAGGAGTTCTTTGACGGCAATCAATGGATTATTATACGCAGGAAAAAGACATCAACATCATCAAACGTTATGCTGTTGGATATTCCTAAAATGATTATCAAGAAATACACAGGATTTTCAAAAGACGACAAGGTTTTTCCTGTACCCTCAAACACTTTTTGCAATGACAGCTTAAAGAGAATATCCGGACTCATCGACTGCCTGAAAGAAAAGAAAGTAACCTTTCATTTGGCACGTCATACATTTGCAACGCTGTTTTTGAGTGAGGGCGTTCCTTTGGAGAGTTTGAGCAAAATGTTAGGGCATAAAAATATTGCTACCACACAGATTTATGCCAAGATACTCAACGAAAAAGTCGGAAAGGATATGCAAAAGGTGTCGCACAAGTTTAAAGATATGGAAAGGTCTTTTGTTTCTGAACTATAATTTACATTATTAAAACAACTAATTTAAAAAACAGAGGTAAATTTACCTCTGTTTTGTTTTATATTCGAAATATTTTATTATTTTTGAGGTAAATTTACCTTTAATAGGAATGATAGATAATTTATTACATAAAAGTTTTGAGTATAACGGACCTTCTATTGAAGATTTGTTTACAGAGAAGTTAGAGCAGTCAGGCTTAACAAAAACCCAATTTGAGAAGCTGTCTGGAATGGAGAGAAGAAGTTTGGATGCTATTTTAGATAAGAC
>JAATFC010000072.1 GCA_015655435.1 Chitinophagales bacterium
ACACGTTTACCCAACAAGTTCTGACGGAAACGACCTTGTTTACCTTTCAATACATCAGAAAGGGATTTCAATGCACGACCGCCTTCTGCCTTGACGGCATTGGATTTACGAGAGTTGTCAAACAAAGAATCGACAGCTTCCTGCAACATACGTTTTTAGTTACGCAGGATGACTTCCGGTGCTTTGATTTCCAACAACCGTTTCAAACGGTTGTTGCGTATGATAACACGACGGTATAAATCGTTCAAATCAGAAGACGCAAAACGTCCACCATCCAATGGCACTAACGGGCGCAATTCAGGCGGAATAACAGGCAAATACTGCATAACCATCCATTCCGGACGGTTGGCAATGCGAGTCTGTGAATCACGGAATGCTTCCACGACACTCAGACGTTTCAAGGCATCCGCCTTACGTTGTTGTGAAGTTTCGTTAGCGGCCGCATTACGCAAGTCGAAGCTCGCTGTATCCAAATCCAAACGTGCTAATAGGTCGGAAACTGCTTCCGCTCCCATTTTAGCTACGAATTTCTGAGGATCGTCTTCTGGTAGATATTGGTTGTCTTTTGGCAGACTGTCCATTATGTCCAGATATTCTTCTTCCGTCAACAAGTCTCCGGTCTGAAGGCCTTTGTCTTCGCGAATACCCGCCTGGATGACAACATATCTTTCGTAGTAGACAATGCTTTCCAATTTCTTGGAACTCATTCCCAACAGATAACCGATTTTATTTGGAAGGCTCTTGAAATACCAGATGTGTACGATGGGAACTACCAGTTTGATATGTCCCATACGCTCACGACGTACTTTCTTTTCCGTTACTTCTACACCGCAGCGGTCACATACGATACCCTTGTAACGGATACGTTTGTATTTGCCACAGGCACATTCATAATCCTTAACTGGCCCGAAAATCCTTTCGCAGAACAAACCGTCACGCTCTGGTTTGTACGTACGATAATTGATAGTTTCAGGCTTTAACACTTCACCATAGCTGCGCTCCAGGATTGTATCCGGAGAAGCCAATCCAATAGTAATTTTGGAGAAGCTTGCTTTGGGACGATTGTCTTTTTTGATGGCCATATTCCAGAAAAAATTTGAATTTTATAATGAATACCGCACTCTTTCCCTGATAAAAAGCACAAAAGTCAAGACAGCCGTAACATTTTGAATATCAAAACATTACGGCTTACCTTCTATTTTGCAATAATATAAAAAGGTAGAATACGAGATTCTGCTATGTACATAGACTAGCAAAGGTAGTATAAAATTGCCGAATTGTAGGAAAAAAATTGTCATGCATTCTTTTCTGGTTCATGGCATAATACTTGAAAATGGAAAGAAAACATCAACCATGTCAAAAAATCTACTTACCATTATTTTCTTATTGTTCTTAAGCTACTACGTCAAAGCACAATCTGTAATTCAGATTGTCAGTAGCAGTCGCGAGCCTATCTATATTGTTCTACAGAACCCAAATGAATATTTTGAGGAAAGTGGAGACAATATTACTATCTGCAATTTAGCACCAGCTAATTATATACTAAGTTTTGCACAAAGCTTAGATACGAATGCCATTAAAAAAGAAATCAATATATCCATTCCAGTTGGGCAAAAATGGATTTTTAACATCGGTAACGATTTACGAATTGATAAATCCGTTGTAATCATACCAACAAAAAGCACAAATACAAACATCACAAATACACCGCCTGCGCCTACTCCAAAACCTAAAGTCCGGCTACATCTGATTGCAAAAGAAGATTTTGACCAATTGCTTGCGTCCGTACGTAAGCAGCCCTTTGACTCAGAAAAAACAAAACTCATTGTACCTGCGGCTAAATATGCAGCATTTACGTCTGAACAAATAGCTCAATTATTGTCCAGTTTCCAATTCGATAACAAAAAACTGGAATTTGCCCAAAACCTATTTCCTAATGCAATCGACAAAGAGAACTACAATAAAGTCTGTGGAGCATTTACATTTCCTAACTATTGTAACCAACTAATGGATTTTGTAACGAAGCAATAATAAGAGATTACAATCCAGTGCACTTATATCATTGCAGCAATTTAATTTCATTCTCCTTCCAACTTTTTACCCATTATCAATACTTTAGCATAGGAAACAGCAACAACAATATGAAATACTTTTTTAGCATTGTGATTGTCCTAATGACATCAATGACCGCTTTTACCCAACAAAACAGTACGGAATTAAAAAAAATGTATGAAGATGACCAGTCTGCAAGGATGCAGCAACTCATCAACTGGAAAAAATTAATCCCGGAAGACAGCTTGCACCGTGTACGGGTCTACCAATTGTTGGATTCTGGAAAAATTGTAACGGGAACGGATTATTACCATGCGGCCATGATTTTTCAACATGGAAAATTTGGAGATAGTACGTCCTCCGCAATGGCGGAGAAATTGATGTACAAGGCTTTAGCCCTAGATTCCTCCGTCAATCGGTGGCTATTGGCGGCGGCTATTGACAGAAACCTGATGTACCGTGGGAAACCGCAGATATATGGTACACAATATACCTCTATAGGAACAGGGCACATGCACTTATACACAATAGACACAACCAAAATTACCGACAAGGAACGAGTCTACTACCATGTAGGAACATTGCAAGAAATAAGAGAAAAAGAGCGTCTCATGAACCTTAAATCTATCGACAGCTTTTACGATTCCACCCAATCCATACAATCAACCATCGCATTGATTAAAACCGAAAATAACAAAGGCACAAGCGCTATTTACGCTATAAATGAAGAAATGATCAACAGTTTTGGTTATAAATTGATGAACGCGGAAAAGAACGAAGACGCATTAGCCGTCTTTCAGTTAAATACGGAACTTTATCCGATTAGCTTCAATACATTCGATAGTTTAGGCGAATGTCTGCTAAAACTCAACCGAAAAAAAGAGGCTATCGCTGCGTATGAAAAATCGGTCGTATTAAATCCTGAAAATACAAACGGTATTGAAATACTAAAAACGCTAAAATAGTCATCCAATCTGCGAACTGAGCATCTTGAAGATTTAGTCCAAGTCTATAATTCGTTGTTCAATATTGTTTTCCAGAAAGAGATTGTTTTCATTCAGAAATGCCATCAGACAGTTATAGGCAAAATGCACGGGCACATCGTCCAT
>JAATFC010000021.1 GCA_015655435.1 Chitinophagales bacterium
ATCGGGAATGGAAGACGATATGTACTCCAATTGTTTGTTATGTTTTGATAACAAACCTTCGTTATATGATTCAATATGTTGTTGGTCTATTTGCATGATGCGTTAAATTTTAAAGAGAGATGTCAGATTTTACCTCTCTAATATTTCTTTTATATAATAAGCTAAAGAATACAGTCCTTAAATTTAGTAAAAGCTAATTATTTCCTTATTACTTTTTATTTAGGAGTATTTATAGTTTGAGAGATTTCTCGTTTCACTCGAAATGACGTTAAAGGTTTTGAAAAATTTTCAATATTCGCCGTCATTTCGACCAACGGGAGAAATCTGCTACATTTTTTGAGATTCCTAATATCCTAAATGAACTACTGATAGTTTACCAAACTATTAGAAACTTACCTTACAAAACCCATTGCTACACCGCCGTCCACATTCAATATGTTTCCTGTGGATTTGTCCAATAAGCCGCCGACAAAAGCGAAACATGCGTTGGCAATATCATCAGGTAAAATGATTTCATTGAGCAATGTTCTTTTCGCATAGTAGGCTGGTAATTCTGCAACGGTAATTCCGTAAGCTTTTGCACGGCCTTCAGCCCAACCGCCTGCCCAGATATTACTGTCAGAGATGACGGCATCCGGATTTACAGTATTTACGCGTATTTTGTCACCACCGAGTTCCGCTGCCAATAATCTTGTCAGGTGAGCCTGTGCTGCTTTTGCCGAGCCGTAACCCGCATTATTCGGACCAGCTACGATGGCATTTTTGGAAACGATATTGACGATGTCTCCGCCAATATCTTGTTTGCGCAGAACTTTCACGGCAGCCTTGGAAACTAAGAATTGTCCTTTTACCAAAATATCATAGAGTTTGTCCCATTCTTCGACGCTATGTTCCTCAATGGATTTTGAGATACTGATTCCTGCATTGTTTACCACGATGTCCACACCTCCGAAAGCAAGTGCTGTGGCATCAAAAGCTTTTCCTATAGTGTCACCGTCTGTAACGTTCAATATCGTAGCTGCGACTGCATCCTTTCCGAACAACTTTTTAAATTCCTCGGTGGCTTCGTTGAGCCTTTCCTCGTTGATATCATTCAATATAACGCAAGCACCTTCCTGTGCAAATTTCTTCGCAATTGCTTTCCCGATTCCACCGCCACTACCTGTGACCAGAGCAATCTTTCCGCTCAATGCTTTTGGTTTGGGCATGCGTTGTAATTTGGCTTCTTCCAATAGCCAATACTCAATATCAAATGCTTCTTGTCTAGGCAACGATGTGTATTCAGAAATTGCTTCTGCACCACGCATAACGTTGATGGCATTTGTATAGAATTCCGCAGCTACACGAGCTGTTTGTTTGTCTTTTGAGAAAGTAAACATGCCCACGCCTGGGTAAAGAATAACCACGGGATTAGGGTCGCGCATCGCAGGACTATTGTCATGCTTGCAAGTATTGTAATAGTCCGAATACATCGCCCGGTAAGCCTCGAATTGCGGTTGCAATTTTTCCTTCAAGGATTTCAAATCGGATATGTCTTCAGTAGGAGTGAGGCTCAATACCAGCGGACTTATTTTGGTACGTAAGAAATGGTCTGGACAGCTTGTTCCCATTGGTGCCAGTCTTTCCAAATCGTTGGAATTGATGTATTGCAATACACGCTCGCCATCGGTAAAATGTCCAAGCATTTTTTGTTTTGACGAACAGAATCCACGCAATATAGGAGCTAACGCGGCTGCTTTTGCCAAGCGTTCTTCCTTAGGTAGGGATTCAATTTTTTGTCCGCCAAAAACAGGCCCTTTTTTACCAAGGTTCTGCTCAATGTATTCCGCACATTTTTCGATTACTTCCAAAGTGTTGATATAGCTTTCGTAAGCCGTATCACCCCAAGTGAACAAACCGTGCGAACCGAGCATGATACCACGGATACCAGGATTATTGTCTAGGCATTCTTTTAGTTGCAAACCCAAGTCAAATCCTGGGCGTTGCCATTCTACCCAACCAATAGTGCCATTGAATAGTTCTTGTGTGATTTTCTTTCCGTCTTTGGCTGCGGCTATTGCAATGGCTGCATCGGGATGCAAATGGTCAATATGTTTAAAAGGTAGGAAACCGTGTAGCGGCGTATCAATGGAAGGAGCTTTGGAACTCAGGTCATAAATGCAATGATTGAAAAGCTCAACCATTTCGTCTTCGTGTTC
>JAATFC010000345.1 GCA_015655435.1 Chitinophagales bacterium
CCCCATAGTTTATGATCCGAATAAGAGCCATGATTTTGAAGTTGAACTTCATGCGAAAGGCTCTGCCGGACTGTATTTTACTCCGACGGGTAACCAAACAGAAGTTGCTATTCATTCGACTTGGAAGACTCCGTCCTTTGATGGAAATTATCTACCTAGTAACAATCCCGATTCTGCAAATGCCAACGGATTTACAGCGAACTGGAATATCCCCAAAGCTTCGCGACCTTACTCACAGATTAGTGCAGGTGCTGCGCCTAATTTGGATGCTTCTGTTTTTGGAGTGAAGCTGTTGCAACCTAACGATAACTATACCAAAAATGAACGCTCTGTCAAGTATGCACTTTTATTTGTGACGCTTACTTTTTCTATTTTCTTCTTGATGGAAATGCTACAGAAAAAATCGATCCATCCTTTACAATATATATTGGTGGGGTTTGCGTTGATTCTTTTTTATGTACTGTTGCTGTCGATTTCCGAATATGCGGGATTCAACAAAGCTTATGCCATTGCAGCGTTAGGAGTTGTAGGGCTGATTAGTTTTTATGTGGGAGCGATTCTGCACTCCAGAAAAGCCGGAATTAGTTTTGGGATGGGTTTGACTGGGTTGTACGCTTATATCTTCTTCTTGATACAACTGGAGTACTATGCATTGTTGTTTGGCAGTATTGGTTTGTTTATAGTATTGGCCTTGATAATGTACTATACTAGAAAAATAAACTCGTATGAACACAAGCAGGTAAATACATCTAAATAAAGACTATACACTATTATCATGGGAAAGCCAAACTGGACTATTTTGTTGCTGTATTGGATACTCGCTCAGATATTGCGATACAGAATCATTCTTTCAAAGATTGACAAGTTTAGGTTTGGCTTTTCCTATATGTCTTTTACTAAGGAATTATTCAAAAATAAAAATCACAACTAATTGTAATGTTTTTCCTATTGCTTATTATTTTTTTATTGATGATGATTGTCGCACTGCCTATCATATTTTACAAAATAATAAAGATACATCGTCCTCAAACTGATATTATCGAAGTCTTGATATTCTCTATATTTATACTTTCACTGATTCTATTTGCGTTGGGTATCTTGGGGCATTCTGCCGAATACAATGTTGCTATAGATCCTGTTGATGAATGTTACACTCCATTTGGAGGAAAACATGTCTATTCTTTGCTTGTTTACTTTGTTTATTTCAACCTATCCGTATTTGCACTTTGGTTTTGGGGAAGGAAACTTGCACCGTTGTTACTTGTTGTTTTCTTAGTTGGTTTATTTTTAGGAGTAATCGTTAATTGCTTAGTATTGGTTCAGGTCGGTGGACATAATACGTTGTCATTAGGTGTTAACAACAGTTGCTTTGGAGGTCGATTATTATTGATAATGCCGTTATTGGCATTGGTTATAGCGGTAAGCCAGATAGTAGAAATGATAAGGACAGAAATGGATTTGTCGACAACTAGACATTTTAAGAATCAGTTTTTGGAACGCTGTAATCTATATATGAGCCAACGATTTGATGTTACTGTTTGGGCTGTCATTTTGATGCTTCCTGTTTTTATAGTGGTTACATTAATATTGCTTCTATTTGGTCAAGATGTCAATTCTTTGGTCAAGGTATTTACTGATACAACGACCTGGACATTTTCCCAGAAAATACATCCGCCCATCTTAGACCATAGCGGTCATTACTTATGTACGGTAGCGGCAAAAGGAAATCCAAAAATTGTGAAACCGATACGATTAGGAACACGACACGGCAATACTATTATCGTTAATAGACAATTACAGATTGCCAACGCTTTTGAAGAATTACTTTCGGATTATGTGCCAGCCATTCATAGGTTTATCAGGAGAAATTACGACAGATACGGTTACAACCTGTCACTAAGAATCAATAGTCAATTGGGCTCCAATATTACCTACGTTGCCATGAAGCCATTGGAGTGGATTTTTCTGGTATGCTTGTATTTATTCTGCCAAAAACCGGAACAAAAAATACAGAAACAATACACTTAATGAGTCTATATAGTTTCAAAATCTGTTTTGCAGCAGTAAACGATACTATTTACTTAAAGAATAAATTCTATTAGCTATGAAAGTAAAAATGATCTTGCCCGCATTAGCGGAATCAGAAAGTCCTTTTTGGCGCCCTATCAAATATTCTTTGTTTCCGCCGTTGGGACTGGCCACGCTGGCAGCTTATTTATCTCCTGATGACGAGATAGATTTGCAAGATCAGCATGTGGAAAAACTCAAGTTGGACGATGAGCCTGATCTGGTAATTATTCAGGTATATATAACGAATGCTTACCGGTCTTACACCTTGGCTGATCACTATAGGAAAAAAGGTGCGTATGTCTGCCTCGGCGGTTTGCATGTGACGTCCCTGCCCGATGAGGCATTGCCTCATGCCGACAGTATATTCATAGGGCCAGGAGAAGATACCTTCCCCCGTTTCTTAAAGGACTTTCGACAAAAAATACCTCAGAAAATATACAAATCTTCCCTTCGGACATTAGAACAGATTCCCAAAATCAGGAGAGACCTGATTAAACGGGAAAAATACCTAGTGCCCAACTCTATTGTCGTGACAAGAGGTTGCCCGCACCATTGTGATTTTTGCTATAAGGATGCTTTTTTTGACGGAGGTAAATCTTTTTAAACGCAGATGGTAGATGATGCGTTGACAGAGATAGACCGGCTTCCTGGCAGGCACTTGTATTTTCTGGATGACCACTTACTAGGTAATACCAAGTTCGCAACGGAATTATTTGCAGGCATGCAAGGAATGAACCGTGTATTCCAGGGCGCGTCCACGATAGATGCTATTTTGAGAGGTGATCTTATTGAGAAAGCCGCCGCGGCCGGACTAAGGAGTGTGTTTGTCGGTTTTGAAACTTTATCCCCTGAAAATCTACGCCAAAGCAACAAGAAACAAAACTTGGCAAAGGATTACAGGGCTGCTGTCAACAGGTTGCATTCTTTAGGGATTATGATCAATGGCAGTTTTGTCTTCGGGCTGGATGATGACAATCAGGATGTCTTTCAACGTACGGTGGACTGGGCTGTTGAGAATGCGATTACAACATCAACTTTCCATATCCTTACGCCCTATCCGGGAACGCGCCTTTACCAGAATATGCAGGCGGAGGGACGTCTATCGACAGATAACTGGGATCTGTATGATACGCGGCATGTAGTCTATAAAACCACGAATCTGACAGCGGATGAATTAAAAAATGGTTATGACTGGGCTTATCGGAATTTTTATAGTTGGGCAAATATTTTCAAGGCCAGCATGAAACACAAAAACTTTAAGCATAAGCTGAAACACCTTTGCTATACAGGCGGCTGGAAAAAGTTTGAGCCTGTCTGGAATTTTATGATAAAAACAGAAGGCCTCAATAAGATGCTGCCATTATTGGAAAGTATTCTTTCTAAAGTTAAACTATCGGAATGTTGAGGAGTATTTCATCCTTGGTTATTCTTCTTTTATAATATTGGCTTTATTGGAAAAAGACATTAGTTCGCGCATAGTCCTTTGTAGCCCTTCATTGCTACCATCCAGGAAGATAGTATTGCCTTTTCCTTCTTCCGCAAAATGTTTCAATGCGTCCGTCCACATACTAAACAAAATAAAAGAGGCGTCAAGATGTGCTTTGCTCATTTCTCCTGCGGCCTCTGCGATACCGTGCGCTACTTCTTTTCTGAAAAGAGCAACGCCTTGTCCGCGAAGTTGTGCAGCTTCTTTTTCTGCTTCCGCCTGTATCTTTATGGCGTTACCTTCCGCTTCTGCAGTTTTTGTTTTTGTAATCAGCAATGCCTGACCTTCGTTTTCGGCAGCAGCTTTTAGGTTATTGGACGCGACGACTTGCGCCATGGAACGCATGATGGCCTCGTCAAAAGTGATGTCGTTAATCTGCAAGTCCAGCAGATGATAACCCCATTCGCCCAAAGCCTGGTCCAGTTGTTCTTTTACATGAAAAATAATTTCGCTTCTAAGGCTCAATATTTCTGATTGACGTTTTGTTGCGACAAATGCACGAACGGAACCTTCAACGGAGCGAACGAGTGCCTGCATTAGGTTTTGTTCGTTCATGAATTTGAACGCTACGTTCTTGATGGTTTCGGAATCTTGGTTAAGTACGGCGTAGAGCAACATTGCTGAAAAGTTCACATTGGCTTGGTCGAGCGTAATTGCCTGAAACTTTAACTCAATGGAACGGTTCTGTATGGAAATGCGTTTGAATACTTTTTCGATAAAAGGAACTTTTAAGCTCAGTCCGGGAGTAAGGATACGTTTGTATTTACCGAAAACGGTTACTACAGCTACGTTTCCTTGTGGAACAGTCGTAAAACTCATCAGTAGAATCAAGAAAAGAATTCCAAAAAAGACAGCTATGTATGGCATGGTGTTTATTTTTTCAATAAAAATAACGGATTAAATGCACATTGAACCAATATGCATTCTATAAAATGACTTGTCTAGTGTGTTGGCAGTTTGCCGCTGAAAACGCCTATTACCAATATAATGGCAAAAACAACCATTATGAAGCCGGAAAGCCGGTTGATCAAATGTACATTGTGGGGAGTGAGGCGGTTTCTTATTTTCCCGGAAAGAAAAACCTTCAATATATCGAAAGCCAATACAAAAATCAGACAGACGGCAAATGCCGTGAGACGATAACGAACTGGGTGGTCGGAGGTTTGGCTTGTCGTCATTAAAGTCGCAGAGGCTGCAAACCAGAAAATGAATACGCCGGGATTCAATATATTCATCAGATAGCCACTGAAAAAAGAGGAGAGGAGCGCACTGCTGGTTTGCTTGTTTTCCGCCCGCATCATCTCGTTGGCCGTGATTGGCTTTTTGAAAAAGAGATTGTATATACCGATGGCAAAAAGGAAAATGCTTCCGACGACACCGATGATTTTTTCATGCGCCATGGCGGACTCAAACAGTGCGGAAAAGAAATTGCAAATGACAACGACTGTTATATCGCTAACTGAAACGCCCAATACAAAGAAAAGCCCGTTTTTGTGCCCATTGATGACACTTTGTCGGATGATTGCAAAGATGATGGGACCTACTGATATGCTCAATATCAGTACCATGGCAAGGCCTTTTATGATGGCTGAAAGCATTTTACAATTTTTCTTTTTGGTTTTTCGGTGGCAATATAGGAATTAATTGACAATGGACAGTTGATAATGGATAATGGAGTGCATGGAAGTGATGAATCGTAAGCTTAGTCTAGCATCATTTTGAGTTATGGTTGTTTGGTCAATTGCTCTTTGAGAAAATGCTCCCATTCTTCTTTAATCTTGCCTTTCAATACACGGGGAAACTTAATCTGGCTGCCGACTTTTCCTCTTTTTGCCAAAAAATCAATGAAATATTTATCCGGTAGGATGTCGACAATGACTTCTTTGAGCGTACTTTTTCTTTCTACTGCATAGTCATCATTCAGTTCGGAAAGGCATTTGTCCAATAATTCCCGAAATTTTTCTTTGTCAAAAATATCGTTGGAGCCAATATACCAGTGGTGCGCAAAAAAACTACTATGTGGCTCGCCAATGACCGTATATTCCGAAACGGTAATGTCCATGTCGCGGGCAGCAAGGGTAATGGCCTGGTTCATATTGTCCAAAGACAAATGCTCCCCAACAAGGCTTAGGAAATGCTTGATACGTCCAGTAATGATAATCTGGACATCCATTTTGTTGACGATGCGTACCGTGTCGCCAATCAGATACCGCCACGCGCCTGCGGGCGTACTGATGACTAGGGCGTAATCCGTATTTTCTTCTGCGTCTTGGAATGTCAAGGCTTTGGGATTGCCAATCAGCTCGCCGTTTTCGTAAAAATTTTCGTCCGTAAACGGGATAAACTCAAAAAAAATGCTACCGCTTGTCGCCAATCGCATACTTGTTGCCAACTGACGGTTTTGGTATGCCAAAAAGCCTTCGCTTGCGAGGTAGGTTTCAATATAAGTGACAGGCTTGCCCAATAGTTTTTCAAATCCTTTTTTGTAGGGTTCGAATGATACTCCTCCATGTACGAAAAACTCGAAATTGGGCCAGATATCGTGAATGGTATTGAGCTGGTAGCGTTCAATTATTTTTTCCATACAGAGCTGCGCCCAAGACGGAACGCCCACGAGAAATCCAATATCCCACTGCGGAGCTTTTTTTACTATTTCCTCTATTTTTTTGTTCCAGTCTTTCTCTTTGGCGATTTTTTTTCCTGGTTTGTAAAAAGGTTGAAACCATATTGGTGATTTTTTGGTGGTAATGCCGCTGAGGTCGCCTGCGTAATAACCAACTCCTTTTTGCAAATCGGTGCTTCCGCCCAAGGTCAACCAACCTTTCCCGATTGATTTGTAATTGACAAGCTGGTAGTTGCGTAGGCTCAGCAATTGCTTGAGCATGATTATCTTATTGGCTTTCAGCAGGTCTCTTGTGATGGGCAGGTATTTGCTCGCTGCTTCGCTCGTGCCGCTGCTCAGCGCGTAATATTTTATCTTTCCCGGCCAGCAGACATCGGATTTGCCTTCCAATGTGCGGCTCCACCAGTTTTTGTAGATATTGTTGTAGTAAGTGATGGGCACGTTGTCCTGAAAAGACTGGACCACATTTTTGCCATCTAATAGGATTTTGTCAAAATTGTATTGCTGACCAAAATCTGTGAAACGCGCCTTTCGTAAAAGTTTGACCAAGACTTTTTTCTGTTGCCTTACCGATGCCTCATCGGGCAGCTTTAAGGCCTTTACAAAAGACTTTGGTAAAATAATATCGAATAATGCCATTCAACGCGTATTGATGCCTTATGCGAAAGTATAGTATTTTACGGATAGAGGTTTTATAATTGGTTTGGATAGCACTCAATTACCGATATATCGGAAGGGAAGAGTACTGATAATCATGCCATCTACCTAGTTAGAAGTCTTTATAAAAATTTCGTAGGTTTGTCCTATATCCAATGTAAAAGAAATTGTCATTTACCGTACTATTATACTGGCGAAGTCCTCTATGTGTCAATTGTACAAAGAAGGATGAATTTGTCACGGGATTCATAAGATA
>JAATFC010000269.1 GCA_015655435.1 Chitinophagales bacterium
CAAAGAAGGACAAAATTAATAGAAAAAAGTTCACAAAACTTTAATTCTTATAAACATAATCCATAGTTCATACACTCCTTCAGACTAAGAATAAACGATTCCAGTTTGGCATTATTGTATCTTATTGATATTTCTCGACAAAAAAATGGACGGCAATGCCGTCCATTTTTTATGCTGTAGGTACTACAATACGATTAGTCCACTTTGGGGGCTTCCTCGTTTTTGTGTTCTTCAATTTCAAAAAACACCTTGTTGTTCTCAGAATCCAGTTTTGCCAACAACGTGTCACCCGATTTGATGTTGAGATTCAATATTTCCTCAGCCAAAGGGTCTTCCAGATATTTCTGGATGGCACGATGCAATGGCCTTGCTCCAAACTGCACGTCATATCCCTTGTCCGCTATGAAACTTTTCACTTCTTCGGACAGAATCAGGTTGTAACCCAACGCGTTCAAACGTTTCAATACATTTTTCATGATGATGTCAATGATATTGAAAATATTGTCTTTGGTAAGCGAATTGAAAATAACCACATCGTCAATCCTATTCAAAAACTCAGGAGAAAACGTTCTTTTCAAAGCCTTTTCGATTACGGCTTTGTTGTTTTCTTCTTCGTTTTGTACACGGGCAGTCGTCGCAAATCCGACACCATCGCCGAACTCCTTCAACTGGCGAACACCAATATTGGAAGTCATGATTATCAACGTATTCTTGAAATCCACTTTTCTACCAAGACCGTCGGTCAGTACACCATCGTCCAATACCTGCAAAAGAATATTGTAAATATCCGGATGCGCTTTTTCTATTTCGTCCAAAAGAATCACGCTGTAAGGTTTACGTCTGACTTTTTCGGTCAATTGTCCGCCTTCTTCATAACCGACGTATCCGGGAGGCGCTCCTATTAAACGGCTAACCGTGAATTTTTCCATGTATTCACTCATGTCCACGCGAATCAATGCATCTTCCGAATCGAACATATAGCGAGCCAGCGAACGTGCCAGTTCCGTTTTACCTACACCAGTTGGCCCCAAGAAGATGAAGGTTCCAATAGGTTTTTTAGGGTCTTTCAACCCTACACGATTACGTTGGATGGCTTTGACTACTTTATTGATTGCTTCATCCTGACCGATGACTGCACCACGCATATCGTTTGCCATATTGCGCAGTTTGACAGTTTCTTCCTGTACCATTCTCTTGACGGGAATACCGGTCATCATGCTGATAACTTCCGCAATATCTTCCTCTTCAATAGGGAAACGCTTGTTTTTGCTTTCTTCCTCCCACTGGTTTTTGGCCTGTTCGAGGTCGTCTCCCAGCTTCTTCTCCGTATCACGGAGAGCCGCGGCTTCCTCAAAACGCTGGCTCTTGACAACCTTGTTTTTTTCCAGCTTGATATCCTCTTTCTTCTTTTCGAGATCCAATATGTTTTGCGGAACATTGATATTTTTCAAATGAACCCTCGCTCCCACTTCGTCCAATACATCAATCGCCTTATCAGGCAAAAGACGGTCCGTCATATAACGGTCACTCAGTTTGACACAAGCGTCGATAGCATCCTGGCTATAACTCACGTTGTGATAATCTTCGTATTTGGGTTTGATATTGTTCAAAATCTGGATTGTTTCGTCCACACTTGGTGGTTCGACAATCACTTTTTGGAAACGACGATCAAGTGCTCCATCTTTTTCGATGTACATGCGGTACTCATCCAAAGTGGAAGCTCCAATGCACTGCAGGTCTCCACGCGCCAATGAAGGCTTGAATATATTGCTGGCATCCAAAGATCCACTCGCGCCACCAGCTCCGACAATCGTATGGATTTCGTCAATAAACAAAATCACATCACGGTTCTTTTCCAGCTCGTTCATGATGGCTTTCATCCTTTCTTCGAACTGACCGCGGTATTTCGTTCCGGCAACCAAAGCTGCCAAATCCAAGGAAATAACACGCTTGTCAAACAAAACACGACTGACTTTGCGTTGGACAATCCTCAAGGCAAGACCTTCGACTATTGCTGTTTTACCAACGCCAGGTTCACCTATCAATATCGGGTTGTTCTTTTTCCTACGGGAAAGAATCTGCGAAACACGTTCGATTTCTTTTTCACGTCCGATAATGGGATCCAGCGATCCGCTTTCCGCCATTTTCGTAATGTCCCGTCCGAAATTGTCCAATACCGGTGTTTTGCTCTTGGCGGCTGTTGACGCCCTCGAACCTACACCACGCGACTGGGAAGAAAAACGCTTTTCTTCGTCGAACTCTTCTTCGTTTTCGTCTGCAAATTCGGCTTTCGTTTCACTTCTCACCACGCCAATATCGTTGCGAAAAATATCGTAATCAATATCAAAATGGTTCAATATCTGAGTCGCTGCGTTTTCTTTGTTCTTCAAGATGGAAAGCATCAGATGCTCTGTTTCCACTTGCGGGCTTTTCAGTGCTTTGGCTTCCAAAACCGTTACACGTATGACCTTTTCCGCCTGTTTTGTCAACGGAAGGCTATTGATTTGCGCGATGTTTTTGCCTGTTTTGTCTTTGACGGCCAATTCCACCTCTTTCCTCAATTCGAATAGGTCTACGTTAAGCTGTTTCAAGATTTTAACCGCAGTATTGTCCCCTTCTCTAATCAGCCCAAGCAACAGATGCTCGGTACCGATAAAATCATTCCCCAACCGTAGAGCTTCTTCCCTACTATAGGAAATAATCTCCTTAACCTGTGCTGAAAAATTATTGTCCATATTTATTTGCGATTAATGAGTAAACTAATTTGTTATAAATATAATAACCCAAAATGGAAATATCAACTATTTCATACTATTTTCATAGAATTATTTTTAATCTGTTGAAAATAGGCTAATGGATAATTTCAAACTTGATACCAAAGAAAAATTCAATGTTATAACACCAAAAATAGACCTTGTTTCTGACATTACGGCAGAGTCACTCCGCCATATATTGGAAAATCAGTTGAAAACGGAGACCAAAAATGTCATCCTCCATCTTGGTGAAATCCGAAACATCGATACAAAATCATGCGAATTATTGGCCGACATGAGTTCGCAATACATGGAAACCAATGCCTCTTTCGTCATCTGCAATGTCAATCCCGATGTCAAAAAAATATTGGACGAACTGGAATTGAGCGATATTCTGAACATTACACCAACGGAAAGCGAGGCCTGGGATATTGTCCAAATGGAGGAAATCGAGCGCGAACTGTTTTCGGATGAAGATGAATAATAAATACGATGTTGGACTAAAATCACAATTCTAAAATCATAAATCTTATTACTTTTGGGCTTTCGATTTAAAATAAATGTCTGTTTTTTCAAAGAAATTATTGGCTTGGGACAATTCGGAAAACGACCGAACCATGCCTTGGAAAGGTGAAAAAAATCCTTACAAAATCTGGTTGAGCGAAATCATACTGCAACAAACGCGGGTGGAACAAGGCTGGCCTTACTATGAAAAATTTGTCCAAAATTTTCCCAATATAAAAGCGTTGGCAGCCGCGGACGACCAATCTGTTTTCAAATTATGGGAAGGTCTCGGCTATTATAACCGCTGCAAAAATCTCTTAGCAACAGCACGTTACGTAACTAACGAACTCGATGGTAATTTTCCAAAATCATACGACGATATCGTTGCGCTAAAAGGTATTGGACCTTACACGGCGGCGGCGATTACATCATTTGCATACAACCTTCCGTACCCTGTGCTCGACGGAAATGTATTCCGTGTATTGTCTCGCTATTTTGCCATCGACACGCCAACCGACAGCACAGAAGGCAAAAAACTTTTCACAGCGAAAGCAGCTGAAGTTTTAGACAAAAAAAATGCCGCCCAATATAACCAGGCTATTATGGATTTCGGCGCAACGGTCTGCACGCCGGCTTCACCTAAATGCAGCGATTGCGATTTGCAAAATTCCTGCGAGGCATTTCAGAACGGCGTTGTAAACAAATTGCCCATCAAAGAAAAAACGCTGACTAAAAAGGTCCGGTACTTTACCTGGTGTATTTTGAAAGTGAAGAATGAAATCTACATTCACTTAAGAACAGAAAAAGATATTTGGCAAAATCTGAATGAGTTTTATCTAATCGAAACAGAGAGCAAACCTAATTGGGACATTGCTTCCATTACTAAAACGATAGAAGAACAGATCGGCGTAAAAAATATTGAAACTACTACTATATTGCCTGAAACAAAACAGCAACTGACGCACCAGTTAATAAAATCTCAGATAGTGCAATGCACTCTACCTCAAAAACCAAATGCACTAAAAGCTGAATGGGTTAATGTCGACAAACTTTCCCAATATGCGTTCCCAAAAACGCTGAAAGAATTTATCGAAAATTCTGCGATTTGAACAAACAGTATTAGATAAAAAGAAACCCGTAGTATATGTAAAAACTATATTATTTCTTTTTAAAAAAACCAATACTGGAACCGACCCAAGTCTTATCCGCATTATATCTTACGCCAACCATTTTGCCCTTACTGAGCCTGGTCAGATTATTAACTAATATAGGTTTCCCTGTATTGGGCTCTCGGAAAAACATTAACCGGATTTCAAAAACGGCATCTCCGTCCGGCGTTTTTATTATGGGTTCGTATTGGACTTTTTTCTGCAAAATCCAGTTTTCAGGATCTTTTATATTGGTGATTTCATCTTTTGTAACGTCAATAAGAACGCCTTGACCGGCAAAAGAAAAAAGAGGTTTCAATACATAGTTTTCCAAATCATCTGGCAAGACATTTACATCACTCAAAAAAGAAGTAAAAGGCACATAGCCGCTTTTTAGAAAAGGAAGTGTGTATTTGCTTATTTTGTAAAACCAGTTGGGATGCGGACACCATTCCACATTCAACGGTTTTGTTATGTCCAGATAGTGTTTCAGTTCTTTTTTATGCATTTCGAAATCATCGAAAATCATGCGGTTGTAAATACGTTTTACCTGAATCTTTTTGCCGCCTTTTTCATAGTAAACATTTCCGTTTTCTTCGAAAACATCGGAAATACAAACGGCGGAAATGCCTGTTTTTTCTTTAGTCGCGGCGAAGTCGATTCTGGTTTTTTGTTCGGCAGGCAATAATTCCAATAGTATGACTTCTTCAGGCTGATGGTCTTTCAATATTAAATCCTTCAATAGTTTTTCATATTGGGCACTATCATAACCGTTAAAAAAATTGGTCCATGATTCATCAATACTATAAGCCCTGTGATACGCTTCCGCTTCTATTTCCTGAAACAAAAACATCGTCGGAAAACCCTGCAACTCTATCAATTGCGGTACTGTTTCTCCATTTTCATTTTTGCAGATACCAAAATCCAAACTAAACATCTCGCACAAGCCTTCATCACCCGGAACAAAATATTCCTTGGGAACTGCTCGATCCATATTGGCGAGCAATTCTTTGTTTTCAAGTTGTTCGACTATTTGCGCAGATGCTTCTTCTAGTTGCTGCACTAATTTTTCTGATAAGAAAACAGGTGTTTCTGCAACTCTAAAAACTAGATCACCGGGATATTTTTGTTCGATAATATTGAGTGCGTGCTGGTAAGCAGCATCGGTATATTGCTCGTTAAATGCTTTTCTAACTTCGGGAATCATATGTCAATCGATTAATGCTAATTATCAATACTAGCGGTAACTTTTTCTTTTATAGTTGCAGTTGCCTGATCTAAAAATGCGGGCAATAGCACACTCTGCGTATGCATGATTTTATCCGGATCTTCCAGATGCTCCAGCATACTATAGTATTTCTCTTCGCCGTGTTCGGCTATCACTTTTTCCTTGTTGTGAGGTTCCATCAGACGCGCGCGCATAGCCATGGCATCAGCCTCTGGATGGAACTGCGTACCAATCATTTCAGGTGAAAAACGTATGCCCATAATGGCTCTTTCCAATGGCACATGCGGACGTTCTTTCTCTATGGCCAATATAGAGGCGTTCATTTCGGATAGACGCCAACGGTCCGGTTCTATTAGCTGATAGTCGCGGCTGTCAACAGCATAGAAAGGATTGTCCAATTTTTGAAATAAAGGTTCGGTCAGCCCTTCTTCTACTTTTGTTATGGGAAAAACGCCGAACGAAGTGGACATTCTTTTGCACAACTTCCCTACCATGAAATAGCGACTCGCCAACTGAAAAGAATGGCAGATAAAGAATACGTATTTTTTATTATCGGCGCTTGCTTGCTCATTGTAATCGTAGAGCTTGCCAATCATCCGAAAAAACTTCTGTTCCCACTCCCACCCTTCTTCATCGAGCGGAGATCCTGGACCTCCGCTCGATATGTAAATATCATAGGACGTGTCGGGGATTTCATTCTTCTGCCTTACGTCAAATTCGTTTACTATGTAATCATATTGATGCGAATCAAAATAACTCCGCACAATCTTCCGGATACAACCCATCCCCTGGTTTTCATAGCCATTGTTCATATCCAAAAGAGCGATTCTCTTCACTGTATTCGATTGCTGCATAGTAACAAATCTAGCAAAAAAAGGGTAAAATTCAAAGGAGATGTCCATTATACACTATGTCAACAGTTCATTTATCTGAACATGCTAGACAAAACTTATGTGGATATACATTCAATATAAAACTTTCGTTTTCAATACGTTATATTGTATTAAAAACGAAAGTGCATAGTATCAAATACAAAACAACCTTTTGGGAATATTATTTATTCATCTAAGCTATAAACTGACTAAGTGTATAGTCCACTACGTCCGAAAGATTGTTACGCTGTGCAAATACTTCCAGTTGACGATCGGCACCCGTTCCGGTATCCAGTATTTTCCTCACGAGATCCAGACCATGGCGACTGCCCAAATCATCGACTACATCATCCACGAAATCAACGAGTTCCAATATAAGTGCACGCGTATTGACTTCCGTTTCTTTACCGAAATCAATCATCAACCCTTCAATACCATAACGAGAAGCACGCCATTTATTCTCATTGACCAAGGAGCGTTTGTATATGATGTAGTTCATGTTTTGCATACGCAGTTTGTACAGTTTGACACAAATCGCCTGAAACAGCGTTGCTATAGCCAGCGTCTCGTCAACCGTCAATGGTATATCGCAAATCCTGAATTCCACCGTATTGTAAAAAGGATGAACGCGCAGGTCCCACCATATCTTCTTCGCATTGTCGATACAATTGGTTTTTACCAATAGGCGAACATAGCTGTCGTACTCTTCAATGGATTCAAAAAAATCGGGAATTCCCGTTCTTGGAAATTTGTCAAAAACCTTACTACGAAAGGATTTGAAGCCTGTCTGACGTCCTTCCCAAAAAGGGGAATTGGTGGACAACGCAAAAATGTGCGGTAAAAAATAGCGTACAGAGTTGGCTATATGTATCGCCATTTCGCGCGATTCCATACCCACATGCACATGCAGACCAAAAATCAGATTGGAACGTGCGGCATCCTGCATCTCATTGATAATCTGAAAATATCGCGGGTTGTCCGTGATAAGTTGGCCTTCCCATTTGGAAAAAGGATGCGTACCGGACGCGCCAATGCCATACCCCAAATCTCCCGCAATCTGTTGGATGTGTTTGCGTAAAGAACGAATGTCTTTTTCCACTTCCTCTATATTGGTACAAATGGAGGTTTCCACTTCCACGACGGCCTGATGCATTTCTGCCTTGACGCGATCCGTCAAGTCTTTCTGGGCGGACTCTACGATTTTTTGCTGGTGTGATACCAGTTCCCTCGTATTGGGGTCGACCACCATGTATTCTTCTTCAATTCCAATAGTGAATTGCTGTAAATTAAGACTCATTATATCTGTTTATCGACATCCAATTAAAGCGGTTTTCCATTGATGGCATTTGTCACAAACTTGCCCCACAATAGATTGTCCACACCCGGTTTTATTTTTTCAACTCTTTCAATGACATATTTTGCCATTGTATTGACAATCCAGTCAAAGTTTTCCTGACCAACGGATTTAAAATCCGCATCCGGTGCGGGATTACAGAAATCAATCGCATAAGGAACGCCATCGCGAATCGCCAATTCCACCGTATTGAGTTCATAACCAAGATATTGGTTAAGTTTCAATACTGCATCTTCCAATATTTTCTTCATCTCCGGAGTAGGACTGAAATCAGCCGAATACCTTAAATGATGTGGATTGCGCGGCTCGTAAGGCATGATGTGTACATACTTGCCGCCCACACAATAGCAACGGTAGTATTCTGTGAAAATAATTTCTTCCTGCAACATCATTACAAGCTGATTTGTTTCCTGATGTTTTTCGTAAAATTCTTCTTGGTTGTGTAATTTGTACACGTTCTTCCAACCTCCGCCAGCAAAAGGTTTCATATATGCGGGAAATCCCACATAGTCAAAAATCCCGTCCCAGTCCAACGGGTATGCCAGATTTCGGAAAGAATCGCCATTGGTATCGTCCGGCCATTCGTAAGAAGGTAAAATGACGGTTTTGGGTACATGCACGCCAATCTTAGTTGCCAATGCGTTATTGAAAAACTTTTCGTCAGCACTCCACCAAAAAGGGTTGTTGATGATAATTGTACCAGAAATCGCCGCATTTTTCAAATACGCTCGGTAAAAAGGTACATCCTGCGAGATACGGTCGACAATCAGGTCATAGCCGGAAGGCTCGCCCTGCATGACTTTGTCGATTTTGGCTACTTCTGCCACTATGTTTTTTGCAGCACCGAGTTCATTTACTTTGTCGATAAACGCCTGCGGGAAAGTGTCCTCACGTCCAAAAAGAATTCCGATTTTTTTCATAGTAAATTAGTTGTCGTTTTTGCTTAGATAAGGGATAAATATTTAGGAAATTGGTTTAACCACATGGGCCAGTCATGTACAGCATTTGGCTCTACATCCAGCCAATATTGAATGTTTTTTTTGCTTAAAATATCCGCCATCCCATAATTGTAACCCAGACAACTGTCCCACTCTCCCGCACCTAGAGCTATCTTCATCTGCCACAAATAGGCATTGCCGTCATTAGGCAAAAAATCCACCGGATTATTGTAGAAAACATTGTCGTCGTAGTAACCGTCCAACTGGTCGCGCATATCGAAAATGCCACTCATGGAAAACATGGCTCGCACTTTTTCAGGATGTCGAAATGCAAAATTCGCAGCGTGGTAACCACCGAAACTACAACCTGCCGTCACAGCTCGGTCATGTCCGGTTTCGTAAAAAGCACGCCCCAATACTTCATCCAATATCAATGCGTCATAAAGATTGTGGTTGGCCGGACGTACCCAAGCCGGCGCGTTTCTGTTGTACCAACTGTCCGCGTCGATGCTGTCCGGGCAATAGATTTTGAACAAGCCGTTTTCCAAGAACCAACCTGCGGCATCAATCATGCCCCGGTCTTTATTCTCATAATAGCGACCTTTGGAAGTTGGAAACAGGACAACGGGAATACCGCCATGCCCAAACACAAGCATTTCAAAGTCTCGGCCAATTTTCTGTGAATACCATCTATGATAAGCTCC
>JAATFC010000024.1 GCA_015655435.1 Chitinophagales bacterium
AATACAGGATTTGAAAAATATAGTACAAAAAGATTAATGCAAATAAAAGAAAACACCTCCTCTGATAATTGGTATAGGAGAATTTTTAATCACATTTCCGGTATTATAATCTATTTCTACATCACGATAAGGAGAATATTTATTTTTTAGGAAATCCATTCCTATGGAAAAGAAGTAACCAGCCCTTCCGTCTCCTGTACTTTTGTATCCAATCGAACCTATCAAGCTAGAAGCATTTATATTAGCTTTGTAATCTCCATTTTTATATCGCCCCCAGTTTTGTTCAAACTGTCCTTGGACAAACAACCAATCCAGCGGATTGAAACGAACAAAAGGTCCCAGACCATAATTAGTCCATTTCTCACTTCTTCCAGTAAAAGAATAGTCGCTGCTAATCGAATTATAGTTGAAGTTTAGCCCAACACCCAAATCCCAATATTGGTTAGGGCTGAAGCCAACAACCGGACTTACGCCAATAGCCGAACCGCCACTCCCCGCGCCCAAAGCCAGACCTCCGCCAAAGAAAATATCGGCAGACTTTTTCTGGGGCATTTTGGGATGCTTACCATCTACCATGATTTCGGGTTCATGGTCATCCGATGTCGAGTCTATTGTAATCTGAGCCTGCGAAACGTAGCCTAGCAATAATGCTGCGAACAGTACGCTTGTTTTTTTCAACATGTAATTTTCTTTTAATCTATACAAACCTACTACAAAGTCCGATTAGTCGAATATTTTGCCGGGATTTAAGATATTATTAGGGTCAAATACTTTTTTGATACCGCGCATCAAGCTCAGTTGTATCGGATCTAGTTTCAACAAAAGATATTCTTTTTGCGTTAATCCAATACCGTGTTCACCACTTATAGTTCCACCAAGCTCAACTACTAATTTGAATAGTTCGGTCAATATCGATTCCATCTCAGGATGTCCGTAACTATTGGGAAAACCTTCCTTATTGATGCGAACATGAATGTTGCCGTCTCCCGCATGACCGTAGCAGACTACCTTGAAATCATGCTTTTTGCCGAGTTCTTTCATACCATTTATTAATGCAGGAAGTTCTGCTCTGGGAACTACAGTGTCCTCTTCAATCGTGTAACCTACAACCTTGACCGCCTCGGCTGCACGACGCCTGATTTTCCATAGTTCCTCTTTTTGCGTTGTGTCTTCCGCAAAGAAGATTTCTCCAATATCAAACGGTTCGAGTGCTGTCGCAATTCCTTCCATATCCTTCATCAATGCTTCGGGGTCGTTACCATCTACTTCAATGATGAGATGTGCGGCAATAGTATCGTCCACAGGAACGGTTGTGTTACCAACAAAATCCGAAGTTATCTTCAACGCATCTATCTCTGTCAGCTCCAAACAACTAGGCGTAAACCCTGCACGAAAAATAGCACTTACCGCAGCACTCGCCCCCTCCAAACTATGAAAAGGAACAAGCATCAACATATCGTGTTTGGGATATGGGATAAGTTTGAATACGGCTTTTGTTACAATTCCCAATGTTCCTTCGCTACCGACCATTAACTGCGTAAGATTGTATCCGGTAGAGTTTTTCAGGACATTGGCACCCGTCCATATAATTTCTCCTGTAGGCAAAACAACCTCTAGGTTCAAAACATAGTCCTTTACTTTTCCGTATTTAACAGCCTTGGGTCCTCCGCTGTTTTCGGCAATATTTCCACCAATAAAACAAGAACCTTTACTGCTTGGATCCGGTGGATAAAACAATCCTTTTTCTTTCACGGCATCTTGCAATACTTCCGTAATGACACCCGTTTCGGTAGTCACTTGCAGGTTTTTTTCGTCGATGTCAATGATCTTGTTCAGTCTGTCAATAGACAATACGACACCACCGTGCGTAGGAATCGCACCGCCGCTTAATCCTGTTCCTGCTGCGCGGGGAGTAACCGGAATTTTTTGGTCATTGCAGATTCTGAGTATGGCACTTATTTCTTCGGTAGTTGCCGGACGTAGTACAACTTGAGGCAAATACAATAGCCTTTCTGTCTCGTCTTTTCCATATTGGGCAAGGCTTTCGTTGTCTGTCAATATATAGTTGTCTCCAACTATTTTCGTAAACTGTTCTAATACTTCTAAAGTAATCGTAACTCCCATTGTGATTATGTTTTAAGGCAAATACTTTCAAATACAGAATATCTAACAAGCTATCCGTTGCCAAGACCCAATACGTCCTTCATGTTATGTATACCTTTCTTATTCGCAACATACTCGGCAGCCAATACAGCTCCGAACGCAAATCCTTGTCGGTTGTGCGCCGTATGTTTGATTTCGATATCGTCAATATCCGAACTATAAGTAATAATATGCGTACCTGGAGCTGGGTCAACTCGGATACTTTTGATGGCCAAATCAGTTGGCTTTTCTTCCGTTTCTTTCGTCCATTCTTTTTTGCGGGAAAGCTGCGCTAGTACTTGTTCCGCTAGGGTAATCGCTGTTCCGCTTGGAGCATCTTTCTTGGCCGTGTGATGTATTTCTTCTATCGAAACATCATATTCACTATGCGGATTCATCAATTTTGCTAAATAAGTATTCAACTCAAAAAACAAATTAACTCCAATACTGAAATTGCTCGCATACAAAAAACTACCGTTCTTTTCCGCAACTAGATTTTCTATTCCAGACTGATGTTCCAACCATCCAGTAGAGCCGCAAACTGTCGGCGTGCCGGCATTGACAAGCGTTTTAAGATTTTCGAAAGCTGATTCCGGATTGGTAAATTCTATAGCTGCATCTGCTTTTTTGAGATTTTCAGCCGTAAATTCATTTTTATTGGAACTTGAAATTTTGAGTACAATTTCATGTCCGCGACTAACGGCAATTTCTTCAATGGCTTTTCCCATTTTTCCATAGCCAATTAATGCAATTTTCATTTTTAGCGATTAAATTATGTATAGTTGAAACTTTATTTCAGGTTGAAAACCATATTGATGCCCGGCCCACGTACCGATTCCAAGTAAGTCGGGCTGACTTTCATACTCAGATTTGGACCTACGTCAAAATTGTACAAGTGTCCAAATACCGTGGCATCCGCAACATTCACGCCCCACAAAATCAATAACCACAACACGGAATAATCCCTATTGCGTCTATAAAAATTCCTATTGGACTGAACCGTAGACAAAAAGCTAGTGCCTGCAGTTGCCGAATTCAAGGCATACAATTTATTCCAATATTCTTGATAGTCTTTAGAACCCGCCAATGCAGCACTGACTAGACTTGGGTCACGTTCTCCCTGTTGCGTAAGTTTATAAACTGTATTGTAGTTGTTGGCTGCATCCTTGTACCAACTATTGTTTCTGATATAGGTTGTAATCGGGATTGCCAATGCACCCCATACTATCGGAATCTTCCAATATTGTCTATTGTACGCCTGTCCCCAACCGGGTAAAATCAGAGAACGCATAGTTGCTTTTTTTGGAATATGCTTTGGTGGTTCTGAAGTTGCGAAAGTACTACTATCAAATACGGCAGCAGGTTTGCCACTCGTGTCCACTGCTAGAGTTGAATCATGTTTGGGATGTAGCAATGCATCGACCTGAGCCGAACTTTCCATTCGTCCAAATAAACAAACAAAAACAACTATGAATAGACCTGCTACTGGATGCTTGATATTTCGATGATGTATTGACAAAGAAAACTGATTATAGTAAAAACATAAAAGCGAATTAATTCGCTTTTATGTTCATCAAATCCAATAATTTATTTAGTTCCTCTAGCGAATAGTATTCTATATTGATACTTCCATGTCCGGACTTGTTATGCGCCAAACGGACTTTTGTACTGAAATGCGAAGCGATATTGTCTTCTATTCTTTTATACGCTGGCGAAAGTTCGTTTTTGGATGCTGCCTTTTTCGCGGCAGAAGCGTCTGTTGGTTTTGCTACTTTGCGCACCAACTCTTCCGTTTGGCGGACACTTAATTTGTTTTTGAGAATTTCATTGTAGACAAATAATTGTTTGTCCACTTCTTCCAGACTAATCAAGGTTCTCGCATGTCCCATGCTTATCTGTGCATTGCGTACTGCCAATTGTATATCCGGTGGCAGTTTCAATAGACGGATATAGTTTGTAACCGTGCTGCGCTCCTTTCCCATCCTATCGGCGACTTGCTCTTGCGTATAGGAAAGCTCGTCCATCATACGCTTGTAACTCAGACCGATTTCTATGGCGTTAAGGTCTTCTCTTTGGAGATTCTCCAACAATGCCAGTTCCAATAAATCCGAATCGTTGGCTTGGCGTATGTAAACCGGAATGTCTTTCAATCCAGCCATTTTGGATGCACGGAAACGACGTTCCCCAGCAATCAAGCGATATTTGCCAGCTGCTATTTTGCTAACAGTCAGAGGCTGGATGATGTCGTGAATCTTAATCGAAGCAGACAATTCCTTCAACGCCGCCTCGTCAAAATCATGACGTGGATTGTTGGGATTGACCTCAATCTGATCTATCGGCACACGCATAACACCAGTTGCCTCTTCGACAACTTTTGTCTTTAGCGTTCCGGAAGTATTTTTCAAATCCGAATCAATATTCTGCAACAAGGAACGAATTCCTTTTCCTAAGGCGTCTTTCGGATTTTTGTTTGGTTTTGTCGTTGACATAATTTAAATCTAGAGGCAAAAATAAAAAGCTAAAATATAAAGAGAATGCTAAAAATATATCGCGGTTTTCATTTTTGCCCAATACAATGAATCATTATTGGATTACGCGCTCTTCCTGATGTATCTGGGTGAGGTTGTTTTTTTGCAAAACTTCCTTTGCCAGATTGAGATAATTGATGGCACCCTTACTTGAGGAATCGTACAGTACAACCGGTTTTCCGAAGCTCGGGGCCTCACTCAACCGCGTATTGCGGTGAATAATCGTGTCGAAAACCATCGTATCGAAATGTTTGCGTACCTCACTGACGACCTGGTTGCAAAGACGCAGACGACCATCGTACATCGTCATCAATATACCTTCGATCTCCAAATCAGGATTTAATCTGTCCTGTACGATCTTGATGGTATTGAGCAATTTACCCAAACCTTCCAATGCAAAAAACTCACACTGTACAGGAATTACGACACTGTCGGCAGCAACCATCGCATTGACCGTCATAATACCCAAAGAAGGCGAACAGTCAATCACGATAAAATCGTAGTCGTCCAATATAGGCGTCAATATGTTTTTCAAAACCTGTTCCCTATTGGGGTAGTTAACCATTTCGATTTCCGCTCCAACCAGGTCAATATGGGATGGTATCAAATCCAGATGAGGTACATCTGATTTTAAGATAACTTCCTTTGCGGGCGTGTCATTGACCATGCAGTCGTACAGACTACTCGTTATATTGTGCAAGTCAAATCCGATACCTGTCGTACTATTGGCCTGCGGATCGGCATCAATTAACAAAGTCCGATATTCCAATACCGCAAAACTCGCGGCTAAATTAATCGAGGTCGTGGTCTTTCCTACTCCACCTTTCTGATTGGCTACACCTATTATTCTTGGCATGTATGTATTAAAATCTAAAAATATAATTTATGATGCAAAAGAAAACTTATAATTCGATTGTTTCGCCCACGGCCGGCAACAATAGTTCTTTTCCCTTGTTTTGGAATGCTTCCGCCGCCTTAACCGTATCGATGGTAATATAGGGAAATGTATTGTAATGAACCCCCACGACCTTGTCCACTTTGGAAAAATCCGCAGCGATGACCGCGTCATTGTAATCCATTGTATAATTTCCTCCTATCGGAAAAACGGCAAAATCCATCTTTCCAAACAAAGGAACCAACTGCATGTCCAACGTCAATGCCGTATCACCCGCAAAATAGAAATTTTTCTCGTCGGAAGTAACGACAAATCCCATCGGATTGCCACCATAACTTCCGTCGGGCAGTCCTGAAGAATGAATCGCGTTAACAGCTCTTACTTTCCCAAAACCAAAATCAACGGGCGCACCATGGTTTACCTCATGAACATTGGTAACACCTTGTTTTTCCAGATAAGCATGAACTTCCGGATTACAGACCACCAATGCACCGCTCTGCTGCGCTATATTGGCAACGTCCGCAATATGGTCACCATGCCCGTGTGACAAAAAAATAAAATCAGGCAGTATTTCTTTTACGTCAATATCCTTTGCCAACGGATTTTCGGTAATAAATGGGTCAAACAAAATCTTTTTCCCAGCAATCACCACCTGAAAGCCTGCTTGTCCATAATATGTAAACTGCATAATCTCTTGATTTGTAATGTTGCCGAACCCTCCCAATATGAGTGAACGAAGGACAAAAATAATTTTTTATTGTCACTTTCCCTCACGAACAGCCCTCATTTGAATGTTTTAGGATATTTTTTTATACACATATTGGATATTTGTTGATAATTTTCCGCTTTCAGACCTACAATACAAATACTGAATAAATACAGACATGTTGCGCTCCTTACTAACCAATCGTTGGGCTCTTTTAGTCCTTTTCTTTTTACTGCACCTCTACGCATTTCAAGCGGTAAGACATATTACAAGAAATCTCAATACAGGTATACGGCTTACGCTTTACACGTTATATTGGCTGTTGTTGGCTTTACAGTTGTACTGTGTATTTGCATTTACCAGTTCTACGGAGCGGACGAATTATTTCCTTTTTACGTTTCTATTGATTGTGTTCATGGTACAATTGGGCACTTCCCTTTTCATGCTGGTGGACGACCTGAGAAGGTTGGTTTTGGTTGTTGTAAAAGCATTTTCCAAAAAACCGAGTTCGGGCAATGGGATTTCGCGTTCTACTTTTCTATCGTGGTTGGCAGTATTGGTAGGGTGCTTTTTCGGAGGCACGTTTCTATACGGTATGAGCAACCGCTACAATTACCGTTTACGAAAGGTAAATTTAAAATTCCCCAATCTTCCGGAATCATTCAAAGGATTAAAAATCATACAGTTAAGCGATATTCACAGCGGAAGTTTCAACAACAAAGAAGCCGTTATGCGTGGGGTGCAGATGGCTTTGGATGCCAAACCTGACTTGATTTTGTTTACGGGCGACCTTGTCAATAACCGTGCAACCGAAATGGATGACTACAAAGACATTTTCAGCAAACTGAATGCGCCCATGGGCGTTTACAGTACACTTGGAAACCATGATTACGGCGATTATGTACAGTGGCCATCGCCACAGGCAAAAGCGGACAATCTGGAAAGCTTGAAAAAACTACAGGCCAATATGGGCTGGCGACTACTCATGAACGAAAATGTCATTTTTGAAAAAAATGGCGAAAAAATCGCGCTGCTCGGCATCGAAAACTGGGGAGCCAAAGGACATTTTCCCAAACATGGTCGTCTTGATTTGGCACATAAAGGAACAGAAAACATCCCTTTCAAGATATTGATGAGCCACGACCCGAGCCATTGGGATGCGCAAGTCCGTCCCCTATATCCCGATATTGACCTGACCTTGTCCGGACATACACACGGTATGCAGTTCGGCGTGGACATTCCCGGATTCAAATGGAGTCCCATCAAATGGATGTACAAAGAATGGGAAGACATCTACAAAGAACAAAAACAATACATCTACGTCAACCGCGGATTTGGATTTTTGGGTTATATGGGACGCGTGGGAATATTGCCAGAGATTACGTTGATTGAGTTGGGATAATTATTCTACCGCTGTTAACCCACCCAAATAATAGTCCAAAATCTTTGTCCTTAAGATATAGTCGTATTTCGCAGCAACCAGATTCATGGAGGTTTGGTCAAGATTGTTTTTGGTAATAATATAGTCCACTGTTGTAATTACACCGTTGTCAAACTTGACAGAGGCTGCATGCAAAGAAGTCTTGTAGGCATCTGCCTGTTCGGATATCTTTTTGAAACTGGCGAAAGAAAACTTCATATTGAAATAATCCTGCTCCACTGCCTGACGTAATTGCGTCCTCAATGTCTTTGCTGTAAAGTCCGCCTGCTCTTGGTCTAGTTTCGCCTGTTTCAATTTGTTCTTAACCTGAAAACCATTGAATATAGGGATGTTCAGACCTAATGAAACTGCCGTGTTGATATTGTTTTTCCATTGATTTCCAAACGAAATATCATGTGTGGCATACGTATTTTGCGCTTCGTAAACAGGTAGTTTCTGTCCATTGTTGTCCAAGACGTAAGCGCCATTGGCAACATCTGTCGTACTTAACAATGAAGAAGTCGTCGCCGCACTAGAATAGTTGGTATATGCACCTCCCGAAAGCACGAGTGACGGCATTCTCTGGCTTTTGATATATTGTATATTTTTGAATGCACTAGCCAGTCTTGTGTCGGCAGCCTTTACGACCGCTAGTTTTTCGGCCGCTGAAGCATAAATATCATTGACGGAAGACGGATATTCCTGTGGTACAGACATTGCCCCAATTTCCTTCAGATGCAAGGTCGAATCGTAAGGAACATTCATGTTTTGCACTAATTGCAACTTAGCACTTTCCAATACATTTTTCTGCTGGATAATAGTCAATTCATTTGCCGCATACTGCCCTTTGATATCGGACAGATCGCCCATTCCCACAACGCCGTTGTCGTATTTTATCGTAATGGTTTTTACTTTTTCATACGTAGCCTCGGCTTGAGATTTAGCAATAGTAAGCTGTTCACCTGCGGCCAATACAGCGAGGTAATTCAATATAATCTGAAAAGTCAGGTTGTCCTTTGCCTGTTGTACTTCTAGTTCTGAAGCCTTATAGTCTAGCGCGCACTTCTTGATATAGTTTTGAATGCTAGAGCCGTTCCACAATGTAAAATTGGTCGTTACATTATAGTTACCCGAATTGAACGATTGGTTGACATAAGAATTTGTATAGGTATTAATGCTACGTCCGTTGTACAACGAATGTCCGAGATAGGCGTTGACAGTCGGAAACACGTTTCCTTTCGCTTGCTCAAGGCTGACTTTATTGGAAGACGAGAGGTATTCTTTTTGTCTGACGTCCGCATTGTTTTTGATAGCGACGCTAATACATTCTTCCAGACTATAAATGTGATTGCCCGACAGCGAATCCTGCGTTTTTCCGACTAGGGACAAGCACGACAATACTATACACGCAACTATATACTTGTTCAACATTTTTTATTAAGTATTAGGAAAATTATTGTTCAATCCT
>JAATFC010000262.1 GCA_015655435.1 Chitinophagales bacterium
CAGCTCAATCCGCATTTCATGTTCAACGCATTGGGGTCTATACAATATTTTGTTAATGACAACGATAAAGAAAATGCCAATTTGTACTTAACCGAATTCAGCAGTTTATTGCGTAATTCTTTGTACAACAGTGAACAGGAAATGGTTCCGCTCTCAAAGGAACTGCAAACGATGGACAGATATATCCGCCTGGAACAATTGCGTTTTAAATTTCAATATCGGTTGCATATCGATGAAAATATTCAAACAGAAAATATTTCGATACCAACATTGCTCATCCAACCGATGATTGAAAACGCTATCAAGCACGGAATATCTTCCCTGCGCAAAAAAGGCATATTATTGATTGATGTTTCGAGGGGAAACCAAAACCTCATTATCAATATCAAAGACAACGGCAAGGGTTTCGATGCGGATCAATCATCCAACGGCTTTGGCATCAAACTCGTGAAAGAAAGAATCAGCGTATTGAACAGGCAAGGTTATAAGATTGATCTTTCAATTTTGTTCGATAAAGGTTCGGAGGTAAGATTTGAGTTTAAGAATTGGATGTAAAACGGAACGCGGATAATGTAAAATTGTAGTGCTCGTTCATAATAGATCTGCGTTCTGTTCATTATAAAAATACTTTGTGCAACTTTGTGAAAATCCTTTGGGTATCTCTGTGGTACACTTGTTATGCAAAGATCCACAAAGAATGCATAAAGTATTACAAAGAGAATTTATTTTTAGCCCATGCGTTCCATCATCATCGACGACGAACAAAATAATATCGAAAACCTGCAAATCATGCTACGCGATCATTGTCCGCAGGTAAAAGTTATTGCAACTGCTATGGGCGTTGATGAAGGAATGGCATTGATACAATTGCACCAACCCGATTTGTTGCTCCTCGATATTCAGATGCCGGATAAAAACGGGTTTGATTTATTGCAGTCGCTGCCCGATTACGATTTTGAAGTGATATTTGTAACTGGATACGACAAATACGGTATTCGGGCGATTCGTTTTTCGGCGATAGATTATTTGCTCAAACCTATTGTGATTGCGGATTTGAAGGCGGCTATTGAAAGAGCTGAAAAGAAAATCCTAGAAAAACGAAAGAACGCGCAGCTCGAAAACCTGCTTCAATTCCTGCAACAAAAAAACAATAAGGAAGAGCATAAAATTGCACTTCAATCGTCGAAGGAAACAAGGTTTATCAATCCTTCGGAAATTATTTATTGCGAAGCAAAAAACAATTACACTTTGTTTTCTTTAAAAGGAAACGAATCTTTGCTCATAGCAAAACCGCTGTATGAATATGAAGAATTATTGACCGATTATGGGTTTATCCGTTGCCACAATTCTTACCTGATCAATAAGCAATATGTCAAGAGCATGCTTAAAGAAGATGGCATTGTATTGTTGATGGACAACAACGCGCATATTCCCGTTTCCCGGCAAAAGAAGGAAACGGTGAAAGCTGAAATTATAAAAAAATAAGACGGTTTCCCCGTTTACTAAAAGTATATCAAATAGTCTTGGCTTATGCGCGATTGATTGTCAATGTTCCAGCCATTGTGCACTTAGAAATATTTTGTCTGTCAGTATGTCATCCTATATTAATTATAAAACATTTAACAAATTAAAACTGATGTATAAGTTATATAACTGAAAAGTAAGTTATATATTTGCTTCATGGAAGAACTGACAAAATCTGAAGAAAAAATAATGCATGTCTTGTGGCAACTTGGAAAGGGCTTTGTAAAGGATATTATTGAAGCCTTGGACGAGAATCCGGCGCCCCCGTATAATACGATATCTTCTATAGTGAGGTTGCTGGAAAAAAAAGGCTACGTCCAATATAAAGCATACGGCAAGACGTATGAGTACTATCCCGCGATTTCGAAAAGTGAATACACTAAGAAAACATTTGCAAAATTATATTCGGGATATTTTAATAATTCACCAGCAAGTCTAATGTCCTTTTTAGTGAAAGAGGAAAAATTGAACTCGAAAGATATTGAAGAAATAAAAGCAATCATCAACAAAAACGCTTGATCCATGCCATTGTTAATCTATTTTTTAAAAATGAGTGTTTGTTCAGGTCTGTTTTACTTGTTCTATGTACTTTTTTTGAGGCGATTAACGTTTTTTCGAATAAATAGATTTTACTTGTTGATTACTTTATTGCTAAGTATTGTAATTCCGATTTTTCATTTTAATGTGTTAAGAAATATTGAGCGTAGCGAAACTACTCATGAATATTCCAATACATTCCGGCTAAGCGACACGCATATCAAAGAATACAAATCACCAAGCCAGAAAAATGAAATATTGCCAACCTGCGCACCAGTCAATTATCTTCTTGATAAAGACAAATTAATCATCCTTATATATTTCCTCATTGCTGCAATCATTCTGATTTATTATGCAATTTCAATTCGCAGGCTTATCAGCTATATTGAAACAGCCTCCTATGAAAAGAACGGTTTGAAGGTTATCTATAGAAAAGAAGGATTTACAAACTGTTCTTTCCTGAAATATATATTCCTGGATGATAGGTTGTCAGAAGAAGAAATGAGTATAGTATTAGTTCATGAAAGTGTGCATGCGATGCAGTATCATTCTTTGGATAGGCTTCTGTTAATGGTTTTGAAATCCATTTTCTGGATAAACCCATTTATTTACCTGTATAAGAATGCAATAGAACAAGTACATGAATATGAGGCAGATTCGAAAGTTTCAAGTGAAATGGGGAATGCGAATTATGCAAAATTACTTTTTAAATTGGCTCTGCCACAA
This sequence comes from Chitinophagales bacterium, assembly GCA_015655435.1. Lineage (GTDB taxonomy): Bacteria > Bacteroidota > Bacteroidia > Chitinophagales > Chitinophagaceae > Rhizosphaericola. The sequence goes on from JAATFC010000262.1 coordinate 2,788, forward strand.
TATGAGCAGTATTTTCAGATAACTAATAGTTTCGTAAAGAGTCCCTTGAAAAATAGAATCAAAATGTTATTTAACCAAAAATCTAAGAATATGAAAAAGTTCAATTATTTATTGTCTTTACCCATGACATTAATGCTTTTATGGCTATTCGGAATAAGAATTGTATATGCGCAAACTATTTCTACTCCTAAAATAACTAAAGCAACTTCATCTCAAACCCTTACGCCGCCGGTGATGGTCAATAACGTTCAAGATTCATTAAAACAAGTAAAATCCGTAGCTATTATTGATTCAGTTCCTACAGGACATGTATTGATACTGGCAGATTCAGTGTCTTCAAATAATTATACGATTGTCGATACAGTTCACATGGAAGATGTAATTTTGGGAGACAATAATGGATGCAGAATTACAAGTATTGGGAACGACCAACATTATACAATCATATCATTTGAATTTACTTCAAAAAATCCTGACGATTGGGCTTTGTTAAATAAAGAAATCTATCTTCAAGCCAATAACGATATGAAGCATTTTTCTTATGTTAAATCAGAGGGTATACCAATGCCTCCATATAGACATAATTTTTCAAAACAGGGAGAAAAATTAAATTTCAAGGTCTATTTCGAAAAAGTTCCAGTTACGGCTCGAACAATCGATGTAATAGAAAGGGCTGGTCGTTCCGATTTTTTCAATTTCTATAACGTACAGTTACCTAAAACATATTTCGAAAAATAAATGCTGTAGAATAGAACAAAGAAAAACAGATAAGAAAGGAGCATGACATTTATCATGTTCCTTTCTTATTATTGCTATTATTGTCTTCGTTGATGGTAATGCCATCGTCGGTCAATAATATTGCATCTTCTATCTCTTCCTATAAGAATCAAACAAGGTCATCAACTCCTGCGCGTCTTCGATATTGAGCTTTCCGGCCTGAACAAGACGCAATTGACGGCGTTGGAGTGCTCCTTCATATTGGAGCAACTCTTCTTCTGTTTGTGGCACAATACGCGGAACGGATTTGGGTCGGCGGTTTTCATCCAGAGCCACAAATGTGAAATATGCTTCGTTGGTTTCGTTCTGTTTCTGGTTCAACAAGTCTTCTTCCCAAACTTTCAAATAGATTTCCATCGAACTGCGGAAGGCGCGCGTCACTTTTGCCTCAATATGTACGTTGTTGCCCAAGCGTATCGGGTTTTTGAAACTCAGGTTGTCCACGCTAACCGTCATCCCTTTGGAATTGGAATGCTTGGCGGAAGCAATCCCCGAGGCGATGTCCATCCAATACATCAACCGTCCTCCCATAAGATTTCCGAAATAGTTGGTATCGTTGGGCAGTACTAACTCGTTAATGATGACCAGGCTTTCACTCGGATATTTGAATGCGGATTCTTCCATTTGACTTATTTATCTGTTTCGTAAATTTGCGCAAATATCCCGATTATAGATTTTGTAATTTCATATTGGGAATAAAATAATTCATTGTAGGTTTGTTCCCTTACTCATATTATGCCGAATAGTTTAAAAAAGAAAAAGAGCCAAGCTGTTGATAATTCGAAAAAATTAATGGCGGACAAAATACCAGAAGTTACTGTTAATGAAGTAGTTAGAGACGAAAGAACATCTAAGGTCGTAGGAGCGATTAGCTTACTGATATGTATTTTCCTGTTTGTTTCCTTCACTTCTTACTTGTTTACATGGCAGGAAGACCAGGATAAAGTGCAGGAATTTGGTATAAAATTATTCAGCGTTGCTGATGTCAAGGTTTCTAATTTGTTTGGTGTATTGGGCGCATACAATGCCTACGGACTGATGTACAACGGATTTGGAATTGCGTCATTTTTGTTATGTACCTTCTTCTTTGTATTGGGAATCAATCTGTTGTTCAATAAAAAAGTTTTCCGTCTTGCCCGTAATATAAAATACGTATTGGTTGGTCTGCTCGTGTTGAGCGTCGTATTTTCCTACCTGACTTATGGACATACCGAGTTTTCGTTTGGCGGAGCTGTTGGTAATATTATTGCGCTTTGGTTTGAAAAATGGTTAGGAAAATTTGGAACGGGCGTTTTATTGTTGATACTACTGGGCTGTTATTTAATCTGGCGTTTCAATCCGAGTTTCAATTTTTCGCATTTATTCCAAAAGAAATCCAAGGTCAACAATATACCCGAACCTGAATTTTCATCCATCGAAGAGTACAATACAGAAGAGGACGAAGCCAAGTTATTTGTCGAAACAGAAAAAGGAAACCGTCTGAAAAACAAAGGCGGCAAAATGCAAGACATCGAGGAATCTCCATCTGACAAAGACGATTTCGTGATCGATTATTCGGAGGTTGACGACGAAACACCGGAACAAGAAGACAACGATTGGGAAGACCCGATTGCATTGACTCCAATAACTGTTGCTCCAATAGCTTCAAAACCGAAAAGTTCTGCACCAGATTTGTCTTTGGAAATAACACCGTCTATTGATGACGATATTGACGATATTCCTTCTGAAATAACCGTTAACCCAGAACCCAAACAAGCGACAGTCGAGGCTTTAGGTGATTATGAGCCGACGCTAGATTTGCGTGATTACCAATATCCGACCGTCGACATGCTGGAAGCGCACGGTTCGGACAAAACGATACACGACCCGCAGGAACTGGAGGACAACAAAAACCAGATTATCACGACGCTGAAAAACTATGACATTTCGATTCAACGTATTTCCGCAACGGTCGGGCCGACGGTCACTTTATACGAAATTGTCCCTTCACCGGGGGTTCGTATCAGTCGTATCAAAAACCTAGAAGATGATATTGCTTTGAGCTTGGCGGCATTGGGAATCCGTATCATCGCACCGATTCCGGGAAAAGGAACGATTGGTATTGAAGTGCCGAATGTCAATAAATCGGTGGTGAGCATGCGCAGTCTGATTAGTTCGGATAAATTCCAAAACAACCAGTTTTCACTGCCTATCGCTTTGGGTAAAAAAATCAACAATGAAAACTTTATCGTTGACTTAGCAACTATGCCACACTTATTGATGGCGGGTGCAACCGGACAAGGTAAATCCGTCGGAGTCAACGCCATATTGGTTTCTCTTTTGTACAAAAAACATCCGTCCCAACTCAAATTTGTATTGGTCGACCCGAAGAAAGTCGAGTTGAGTCTTTACCGTATCATCGAAAAACATTTTTTGGCAAAACTTCCTGGCGAGGACGAAGCCATTATAACCGATACGAAAAAGGTAATTGCTACGCTCAATGCGCTTTGTATCGAAATGGACAACCGTTATGATTTACTGAAAGAAGCGGGCTGCCGTAACATAAAGGAATACAACGAAAAATTTGTCCATCGCAAACTCAATCCGCAAAAAGGGCATCAGTTCCTACCGTTCATCGTATTGGTCATTGACGAGTTTGCCGACTTGATTATGACCGCCGGAAAGGAAATAGAAATGCCGATTGCCCGTTTGGCTCAGTTGGCGCGTGCCGTTGGTATTCACCTTATTATCGCTACGCAAAGACCTTCGGTTAATATCATTACGGGTACGATTAAAGCGAACTTCCCTGCCCGTATAGCTTTCAAGGTTTCGTCAAAGATTGATAGTCGTACGATTTTGGATGTGGGAGGAGCGGAGCAGTTGATAGGAAAAGGAGATATGCTGGTCAGCTATAATGGTGAAATAACTCGTTTGCAATGTGCCTTTGTTGATACGCCGGAAGTGGACAGTGTTTGCGAATTTATTGGCGACCAACGAGGTTATCCAGATGCGTTTTTGCTACCTGAATATATTGATGACAAAGAGCTAGAAAGCAAGGATGCCAACGATTTAGCGGACCGAGACAGTTTGTTTGAAGATGCTGCGCGGTTGATTGTTGCCAACCAAATGGGTAGCACTTCTCTGATACAACGTCGTCTCAAACTAGGTTACAACCGTGCTGGTCGCTTGATGGACCAACTTGAATTGGCAGGTGTCGTAGGGCAAAATGCAGGCTCAAAAGCCCGCGAGGTATTGATGAAAACCGAAGCTGAATTGCAGGAACTATTGGATAATCTACCATAAATAGTTGGAAAGACGAGAGAACGGAAAGTCCGGAAAAAGAACTTAATTTTCAATTGTCCACTATCAATTATCAATTAAATCATGTCTTACGTTTCAGACAACAATATAAAAAAAATAACTGTTCCCTATTTGCAAAAATGCAAACAGAATGGTCATAAGATTTCCATGTTGACTTGCTATGACTATACGATGGCAAGCATATTGGACAATGCAGGAATCGAAGTCATATTGGTTGGCGACAGTGCCGCAAATGTGATGGCTGGCTACGAAACCACTTTGCCGATTACTTTGGATGAAATGATTTACCATAGTATATCCGTGAAACGGGCGATACATAGAGCTTTGCTGGTCGTTGATTTACCTTTTGGATCGTACCAGGGGAATAAAGAGGTTGCTTTGCAATCCGCGTTTCGTATGATGAAAGAAGGCAGGGCAGAAGCATTGAAGATAGAAGGTGGTATTGAAATCGTTGACACAGTACGAACGCTCGTGCACGCAGGTATTCCGATAATGGGGCACTTGGGACTGACTCCACAGTCGGTCAACCAGTTTGGCGGTTATGGACTCAGGGCAAAAGAAGAAGATGAAGCGGAAAAACTGTTTTCAGATGCATTTGAACTGCAAAGTGCAGGTGCATTTGCCATTGTATTGGAAAAAATTCCATCAGAACTTGCAGCTACCGTCTCATCCAAACTTTCCATTCCGGTTATCGGTATTGGGGCAGGGAACGGTTGTGACGGCCAGGTACTTGTATTGCAGGACATGCTGGGAATGAACACGCACATCGTGCCAAAATTTGTCAGAAAGTACGCAGATATCGCCATTACTATTAACCATGCGGTGAAAACATATATGGAAGACGTAAAGACCGGAAATTTCCCCGGTACGGAGGAATCCTACTGATTTTTCAGATAGTCTTTTAAAGACTTTTCATTTCTTACAACTTTTTTTTCGCTCAAAAAATACCCCAAAGTGGGTATTTTTTTTATTCACAAACTATTTAACCTTTGCAGTCTGAATCAAGAAATCGAAACAACGTCTTTTATAAAGCTATTTAATAAAAAACAACCCTAAATCAATGAGCAGACTATTTCTAACAAGAACACTTTCGTTAATGCTAGTGTTTTTCACTTTTACATTTTCAAGTATAAAGGCAGCCGAAAAAGTGACAATCACGACTTCTCCACAATCTGCACGTATCTACGTGGATGGCGTACAGATGGGTACGGGAAAGGTGATTATCAAAGTGGAAAAAAATTCCTGCGTTACCGTTGAGGTAAAGTATGAAGGTTATGTAGGTGAAACCAAAACGTATTGCAACAAAAAAGGTTCGCCCGACATTCCCAAAACGGATTACATACAATTGCTGGAAGACGAATCCTTTACATCCAGTATTGAATGGAATATCGCCAACACGGAAATCCAAATCAATGCAAAACCCGGAAAAACTAAAGAGGAAGCATGGAAACAAATCGTTACAACTGTATTGGACAGATTTGACGTATTGGAAAACAACGATGAAAAAGTAGGCTATCTGCGTACTTCTTGGGTCGGAATGTCTTTCAGAGCCAATACAATAAGATTAAGGTTGATCGTAAAACAAGCTTCCGAATCTCCGTTGGTTTACCGTATAAAATTCGTTTCCGAATCCTCCGGACGTAGCGGAACTCCCTACAATGCGGATGAACAATTTAAACCTTTTAACCGTATTTTGAAAAAATATGATGGATTCTTAGATGAACTTAGTACTCGTTTGAAAAACTAGAAAACGCCTAATCTAACTGTATATTATGACCAGCTTTCATTGTTGAAAGCTGGTTTTTCTTTTTAGAATGTTCAGAAATTATTCCCCATGAAAAAGAGGAATGCTTACTGCATTCCTCTTTTTACGTACAAAAACTAAAAACCATTTATTTTTTCAAATCAAATCTGTCCAAGTTCATCACTTTTGCCCAAGCTTTGACGAAATCCTTTACAAATTTTTCTTTTGCATCGCTGCTGCCGTACACTTCTGCAAGCGCGAGCAACTCCGCATGTGAACCGAAAACCAAATCAGCGCGAGTCGCCGTCCATTTGAATGCATCTGTTTTGCGGTCTTTACCTTCGTATAATTCTTTGGTTGCATCCGTTGCGCTCCAGACTGTTCCCATGTCCAACAGATTTACAAAGAAATCATTGGACAAGGTAGCTTCTTTGTCTGAAAAAACACCGCGTTTGTCCCCATTGTAATTTGCACCCAATACACGCAAACCTCCCACCAATACGGTCATTTCGGGAGCTGTTAAGGTCAATAACTGAGCTTTGTCAATCAACAGGCTTTCTGTGGAAGCCGTTGATTTTGTTTTTAGATAGTTACGAAAACCATCGGCAAATGGTTCCAAGAAACCGAACAGTTCCACATCCGTTTGTTCTTCCGTTGCGTCCACGCGACCTTTCGCAAAAGGAACACTTATGTCAAAACCTGCATTCTTCGCACCTTGTTCAATACCGACATTTCCTGCCAAAACAATCAAGTCAGCCAATGAAACTTTTTGGGAAGAACTTTTGGCATTAAATTCATTTTGGATAGCTTCCAATTTGCTAAATACTCTTGACAATTGAACGGGATTGTTCACTGCCCAAAACTTTTGCGGAGCTAAACGGATACGTGCACCATTAGCACCACCACGCTTGTCCGAACCTCGGAATGTAGACGCAGAAGCCCATGCAGTGGAGACCAATTCCGCAACGCTCAAGCCGGAATCTATAATTTTTGCCTTCAATGAAGCGATGTCATCATCGTCTATTAGTTCGTAATCAGCTTCAGGTAATGGGTCTTGCCAGATGAAATCCTCGTCTGGAACTTCCGGTCCAAGATAACGGGATTTTGGTCCCATGTCACGGTGAACGAGTTTAAACCAAGCTTTCGCAAAAGCGTCCGCTAATTCTTCCGGATGCTCATGAAAACGGCGGGAGATAGTTTCATATACAGGGTCAAAACGTAAGGACAAATCAGTCGTCAGCATTGTAGGATAGCGTTTCAAGTCCGCATCTTCGGGGTCGGGAATGATTTCACCTGCTTCTTTCGCTACCCATTGAAAAGCTCCGGCAGGGCTCTGTTCCAGTTCCCATTCAAATCCAAACAAATGGTCAAAAAAGTCGTTGCTCCATTTTGTTGGTGTCGTAGTCCAGGTTACTTCCAAACCGCTCGTAATCGCGTCACGACCTGCACCTTTACCATAACTGCTTTTCCAACCAAGTCCCTGCAATTCCAAATCTGCATCTTCCGGGTCAACACTCAGATTAGCCGCATCTCCTGCTCCGTGCGTCTTACCAAAAGTATGTCCACCGGCAATCAACGCTACTGTTTCCTCGTCATTCATACCCATATTGCCAAATGTCTTGCGAATGGCAACGGCTGCGGATATTGGGTCATGGTTGCGGTCCGGGCCTTCTGGATTTACATAAATCAAACCCATTTCGGTTGCGCCCAATGGATTTTCCAAGGTTTCCGGATCACGGTGAGCCAACCATGTTTTTTCGCTTCCCCAATAGATGTATTTGTCCGCTTCCCAAACGTCGTAACGACCTGCACCGAAACCGGTTGTTTGCAATCCCATCGTTTCCAATGCTACGTTTCCGGTCAATATAATCAAGTCACCCCAAGATATTTTTTTACCGTATTTCTGTTTGATTGGCCATAGCAATCGACGAGCTTTGTCCAAACTTACATTGTCCGGCCAACTGTTCAGTGGTGCGAAGCGTTGCTGTCCGCGTCCACCACCGCCACGACCGTCTTGCTGACGGTAAGTTCCCGCACTGTGCCAAGCCATACGAACAAAAAATGGTCCGTAATGCCCAAAATCGGCTGGCCACCAATCCTGCGAATCCGTCATCAAAGCGGCAATGTCCTTTTTCAATGCAGCGTAATCTATGCTGTCAAATTCTTTGGCATAATCAAAGCCTTCGTCCATCGGGTCGGTAAGCGAGGATTGCTGGCGTAATATGTCCAGCGTTAAGTGTTCGGGCCACCAATCCTTGTTCTGCGTACCTTCTGGACTAATGTTTTCTTTTGGCAATGAACCGTTATGGAACGGGCATTTGCTGATGTCGTTGTTATTTTCCATATAAAATATATTAATGAATCTCTAAAATCTAATCCTTTCTAAAGATAGCACAAAGCTAGGTAGATGACAAATTAATGACAATACGGAAGGGTTATGTCTAAATAAATTTTATCTATATTGTTCATGACATTCATTTTAAAAAACTATAATATAGATTCTTGATAACAATGGACGACCGGAATTAAGTCAAAAATAAAAGTTTAAAATACGCTTATTTTTGTTGCATCAAATGTGCAATAGCGATAATATTTGTCGAATGTTTGAGATGGATTGGAGAATTTATATCACGACAAATGAACAATTTTATGCAGGGTTAGAGCTTTTTATTTTTTAAGTAAGTTATTTGAACTGTTATTTTGTTTTTGTTAATGAAAATCAACAATTGTGATTATGTCTTTTACCAAGATAGTTGGCTGCCTCCTTATTGTCCTATTAATGGGAATGGCAGATGTGAATAGAGTTGGTGGCTCTGTTTTTACCGAAAAGGACAGTTCGTTTATATATATGGCTGACCCTACTATATTTTACGACAATGGAATGTATTATCTATATGGGACATACGACCTCAATAGCAAAGATGGCGTAAAAGTTTATTGGGCAAAAGACTTGTATTCTTTTTCTGAAAGCAATAGTTCCGTTGCATTAAAAAAAGGCGAAGCTTATGGTACGAAAGATTTCTGGGCTCCGCAGATATGGAAGGAAGGCGGAAAATACTATATGGCTTATGTGGCAGACGAGCATATTGCCATGGCTTCATCTACCAACCCCAAAGGTCCGTTTGTTGGTGATGACAAGCCACTTATTGACTACAAAAAAACAATAGACCCTTTTGTTTTCAAGGATGATGATGGGAAAAGATATTTGTTGCATGTCGAGTTTTCTGATGGAAACAAAATATATGTTGCCCGATTGAAAGAATACTTATCTGGTATTTATCCTGAAACGGATTCCCTCTGCCTCTCCGCTCAAGACACATGGGAGAAAAAGATGGACAATGTTGTAGAAGGCCCGACAGTGCTAAAGCGCAACGGATGGTATTACCTGATATACTCAGCCAATCATTTCAAAAGTAAATATTATGCAGTAGGATATGCAGTCAGCAAATCTATATATGGGCCTTGGACAAAATGCCAAGACAATCCTGTGTTAAGTATAGAAGGTACGGGTATTTCCGGAACTGGGCACGGGGATATTTTTCAGGACAAAAACGGTCAGTTATTCTATGTTTTTCATACTCATAATTCTGATTCCACGATTACTCCCAGAAAGACTGCATTTACCAAGATATATTTTAAATCCGGTGCAAAAAATATTCCTGATAGTCTATACATAGACGAAAAAAATATTCAATTTTTAAGGGCAATTCCATAAGCGTTTTTATAGTCTTTTTTTTGAAAAAAATTATATTATGATTACAATATTGAAATATACATTCTTGCTGGCTTGTGCGTTATCTGTCATATCTACTCAAGGTCAAAACAATACGCACAAAACCTTTTCCAATCCGTTGCTAATGTCGGGTCCAGATCCTTGGGTGATACAACACGACAATCTGTATTATTTTACAAGGACTACGGGTCGGAACCTACAGATTATTGCAACGAACAAAATGTCTCAATTAGCCGAGGCAAGACCAGTTACAGTCTGGACTCCGCCTGACACGGGCAATTATTCGAAGGAGATATGGGCTCCCGAATTGCATCGACTAGAAAATAAATGGTACATCTATTTTGCGGCTGATGACGGGAACAACAGCCATCATAGAATATATGTACTAGAAAACTCCGACCGCAACCCATTGTCCGACAATTGGATATTGAAAGGTAAGATATGTGACATTACAGACAAATGGGCGATAGATGCGACGGTTTTCACGTATAAGAATCAGAACTATATCGTCTGGTCTGGATGGGAGGGAGATGACAATGTCAGTCAGAACATCTATATAGCCAAACTAGCCAACCCTTGGACAATCGATGGTGCTCGCACGATGATTTCGCGTCCTGAATATGAATGGGAGATGCACGGAAGTCATAACGGTTTGCCTAAGGTCAATGAGGGTCCTGAAGTGTTGAAAAATAAGAAAGGAAATATCTTTCTTACGTATTCTGCAAGCGGATGCTGGACTGACGATTATTCATTAGGAATGCTTTCTCTAAAAAATAATGGTGATCCTATGAAAGAATCTGATTGGGTGAAGCGTAAAAATCCCGTTTTCTCAAAAACTATTGAGAACAGCGTATATGGCCCCGGTCATAACGGATTTTTCAAATCCCTGGATGGGAAAGAGGATTGGATTGTCTACCACGCTAATCCTAAGTCTGGACAGGGATGCGCCAACTATAGGAGTGTCCGGATGCAAAAAATAACATGGAACAAAGATGGTTCGCCAAATTTCGGAGTGCCTCAGAAAACAGAAGTATTGATGCCAGTTCCCTCTGGCGAATGACAAACAAGTGCTATAAAAAATTAGGTTATTCGAATGTAGTCAATAAAAAAACCCCGTTTCAAACGGGGTTTTTGTTGTCCAACCTGGATTCGAACCAAGACAGTCAGATCCAGAAACTGAAGTACTACCATTATACTATTGGACAAAAATAATTCTGGAACTTTATGTTGCCCGACCAGGATTCGAACCTAGACAAACAGTACCAAAAACTGTCGTACTACCATTATACTATCGGGCAATCCCTTATTAAGGAGTGCAAATATAGTCGCGTAATTCATATATTCCAAACTTTGGAGGGACTTTTTTCAAACTTTTTCAATGAAGAATGATGTCATAACCAATACATTAGCAACGACTTATTTTTTGTCCTAACTTGCCAATATGTCGTTACATCTGGAAGTTTCAAATTCACTTGAAAGGCTCGCGGACACTCTAATCGCAAAAATAGGAGAGAGCAGACGGAGTGTGTTTACGCCTATTACAATCGTGACACAGACGGAAGGTATCAATCTTTGGCTGCGCGAGTACATTGCCAAAAAAGTCGGCATCGCTGCCAATATCAACTTCATCACGCCCAATGATATTGTATTCAAGATTTTCCAGTTGTTGGGAGGGACTTATACCGAAACGATTTCCCGAGAGAGCTTGATATGGCTGTTGTACAAGATATTGGGAGAAAAGGATTTTGCAGACCATTTCCCTGACCAGGCATCCTATTTCCAAAACCCCTACCATGAAAAGGATCGCAAGCGTATGGGAATGGCGACAAAAGTTGCAGACTTGTTTGACCAATACCAAATCTATCGTCAAAACGTGGTTTTGGATTGGAACAATACGCCTATAAGATCACACTATCAACCACAGGACTGGCAAGAATTTCTTTGGAAAAAAATAAAAGAAGAAACGCCAAAAGACATACAGGACAAGACTTTGGTAAAAGAGTTTATTGACCAAAATATCAGAAAAAAAGAATTACAGGAAATCCTGCAAAAAGTAGTTCCGGAAATCTATCTGTTTGGGCTGTCCATATTTACCAACTACCATCTGGATATACTGAAAAAAGCAGCGTCGGCTGTGCAGGTTCATTTTTTCCTTCTCAATCCTGCTCCTCAAATATATTGGATGGATGATGCGAGCGATAAGCAGATTGCAAAATGGCGCAGCCACAAAAATAGCAAGGACGATTTTTTTCTAATCGGAAATCCAATATTGACCAATTGGGGAAAAGTTCTGCAGAATACGTTTCGGTTGATGTTTCGTTCGGAAGACATCATCAACAACTATAATGATTCCAATATAGTTACCCCAAAAGAGGACACGCTACTACACAAATTGCAGGCAAATATTTTTTACAATAATACAGAAGAGAATATAACCATAACCGAAACTGACTTAAAGGATGAAACGCTGAGCATCCATTCCTGCTATACAATTGCAGCAGAAGTGGAAGCATTGTACCAATACCTAGTTCACCTAGTTGACTATAAAAAAGTTCCCTTGTCGGCTCGTGACATTTCCGTAATGGTCAGCGATATTGACAAGTACGAACCTTATATCAGGGCTATATTTGACAATGCGCCTTATAAGTTCAAATACAAAATCGCAGATGTTTCTGTGGCGGATGGAGATACAATTTATAGTGCGTTGAGCTTGTTGTTGGAACTGAACGAGCAGGACTTTACTTCCGAAAAAGTACTGCAACTATTAGAATCCTCCTATATCCGAAAACGTTTTAAACTTGACGATGTAGAAACAATCCGTGCTTTGGTAAAAGCTGCCAATATACGTTTTGGCGTAGAGGGCAATATAGAGGACGAAACCTATATTGTAAGTTGGCGTTATGGTATTGAACGCTTGATGTACGGACTTTGCATGTCAGGCGAACTGCTTGTAAATAAGGACAATCAAGCATTTTATCCATTGGATATAATAGAAGGCAATAACAGCCAGGATGTTGTTTGTTTCAGTCATTTTGTTGAGATACTTGTTGAATCCATGAAACGCCGTCGTATGGCGAGAACACCAACGGACTGTATTGTTTACATACAATGGCTCATCGAAAACCTCCTATATCAGATTGAAGATGTGGTGGATGAGGATTATTATAGTCTGAAAGAACATCTTGGACTATATAGCGACCTGTCCAATATGGAGTTGGAAGAAGTGCCGTTTGATGTTTTTCGGTTAAATTTCCTGGCATCGTTGGATTCCGCTAAACGAACATCTTTGTTTATCAACGACGGGATTACTTTTTGTTCATTGATTCCTATGCGTAGCGTGCCTTTCAAGGTTATTGCCTTATTGGGAATGACCGCCAAAGATTTTCCAAGGAAGGAAAAACCCTTGTCTTTTAGCTTGCTACAGCAGACGCACATGCTGGGCGACCGCAACATCAAAGACAGTGACAAACATTTATTTTTGGAAACGCTGGTTTCTGCCAAAGAATATCTTTATATCAGCTATGTCGGACGTTCGGTAAAAGACAATATCGTATTGCCTCCATCTGTTTTGGTAGAAGAGTTGATGGATTATATGCAAACGTTGACTGAACCTACCAATACAAATGTCGTGGACTATATTTTCACACAGCATCCTTTGCATACTTATAGTTCAAAATATAATAGTGACAATCCGAAGCTATATCGCTACACACAAAAAGAAGACAATGAGGAAAATATAGTTGGTGAACAGACTAAAACATTGCCAGAAAATTTTCTCACGGAAATCTCACTTTCTGGTTTGATTTCTTTTTTCAAAAATGCACCAAAAGCCTTTTACAATCGAGTGTTTAGCATTTATTACGAAGAAGACAATATCCTGTTACCAGAAACGGAAATCTTCCATTTGAATAGTTTGGAAAATGCTATTTTGAAAAATGAAATGCTGCGTTTGGACGATTCTGAACTGGAAATCTGGAAGAACAAACTGAAACTGACTGGACAGCTACCGTTAAAAAACGTGGGAACGTCTTCTCTGGATTCTATTCAGGAAATGGTTGCACCGGTTAAGGAGTTAATCAAAGAACTATTTCCCAATACAATTCCCGTAAAAATTCCAGTTTCATTGGACATCAGTGAAATCTCGCTGAATGGAGAGATTACAAATGTGTACGACAGAAGTATAGTAGCCGTTTGTTTTTCTAAAAGTCTAAGGAAGCATTTGCTAGGTGCTTATATTGACGCCATTGCTGGCATTGCGATGAACGCAATAGATGCATTGGTTTTCATATTGGTTGACCCCAAAAATGAAGCGGAAATGGAAATGTATGATATAGACTTGCGGCATATTTCCAAAAACGAGGCGATGGGTTTTATTAAGGCTTTAACCGATATATATCGACAAGGAATGCAATCTCCGTATCCATTTTCGGACTTGGCATATTACGATTTGGACATGGGCAAAGCAAATCAGATGGAAAACAATAATCTAGACGATTTTGTCGCAAAGAAAATCAACAATTCCAATATAGTCGCACCGGATACTTATAGTGTGAAATCCTACAATGAAGGCATTTGGGAAGGTTCGGATGCAATAGCCTCATTTCAAAAGGCATTCAACACAATTTTCGAACCATTACAAAAGCTTGTTCCGGATTTATTTGAAAAGAAGAAAAGTTAGAGCAATAGCAAACTATAATGTCAACTGCCCAACTATAATGCCTGTTGCTACCGCAGCATTCAAAGATTCAGCCTGTCCAATACGCGGAATCGTGATAGGTTTTTGGATAAAGGATTGGATATTGGGACGGATGCCTTTTGACTCATTTCCAATGACCAATATACCTTTCTTTTTTTCTTTTAGCTGAAAGACATTTTCACCATCGAGCAGCGCGCCGTAAATAGGCATTTTTGTTGTTCCCAAATATTCTTCCAAATCCGTGTAGAGAATTTTTACCCGAAAAATGCCTCCCATCGTAGACTGTACGACTTTACTGTTGAAACAATCCGCTGTATCCAACGATGCAACAATCTGCGCAATTCCAAACCAGTCCGCAATACGAATGATCGTTCCCAGATTACCAGGGTCTTGGATGCCGTCCAATACGATTGTCCATTCGTCCTTATTGGTTAAAGAAATATTTTCAGGTTTGTGGACGAGCGCCAATAGGGTGGAAGGCGTTTTGAGATGACTAATACGCGCCATATCCGCAACGGAAATTTTTTCAAAATGGATATTGGAGTCTGTATTGAAAGTTTCATCCGTTCCCCATATTTTTTCTACATGAAAATCGGATTTCAAAAGCTCTTCTACCATTTTTGGACCTTCCACAACGAACTTTTTTTCTGTATCCCTGTTTTTCTTATCGGAAAGGCTTTGGATGTATTTGATTTCGTTTTTGGTCATCTTCCGTGATTGTCCGTGCAATATTATGTTTTTAAATCAATTTCCTTTACTTAAATACAATCGTTGCCATGCTATGGCACAATTTTTTCATAAGTTTGCCCACATACGGCTAAGTATTAATATGAAGAAAGGAACCGGCCAATATATCTGTTACATCTATTGTTTACTAATTATAAGTCTTTCGGCTTGCTCTGTCTACGACCGAACGAGTGTCAAAAATCCACCAAAAGGCAAACCGTTTGTTTTTGACAATCAGGTCGATGTATTGAAAGATCAGGTATCAACAGAAGACGCGGCAACGATGCAACAAGAACTTGGCGGTTATTGGTCTGATAGTATGAATGCCAATAGGTATCGTCGTTACGGTTTCTTTTATAGAATCAACAATCCTCCCGTTTTTGACACGTCCAATATAACAAAAACCAAAAAACTGATGTTGGGCTACATGGGTTCCAAAGGTTATTTTGGAGCGACAGCGACGGATGCTTTTTACATCGATAGTAGCAGCAAAATCAATCAACAACGCACCTATGTGACAATGATGGTCGATCCCGGTCGCCCTACGATTATTGATAGTGTCAGCTATTCGCTACCGGACAGTAACATACTTCAGAAACTCGCGGCAATGGGGCAGAAAGATCCTAATATACAGATTGGGAAAACCAAACTAGCCAATATTCCCATATCATCCGAACTCGACAGAATTACGTCGACCTATCGTAATAACGGTTATTATAAATTGACGAAGGAAGACCTGGTCGCAGTGGTCGATACCAATGATGTTTCGTTGTTGAAAATGACAATCGATCCGTTCCAACAAGCAATGCTTTTGGCTAAATCGGCATCCAAGAAAGGAAAAAATCCCACAGCTTCTGTTGATTTTACCAAAAGGGTTTATACGGATTCCACACAACTCGCATTACGTCAAAACAATTTTTACCAATATCATATTGGACATATCGTAGTTTATCCCGAAACTAGACCAACAGACATTCCCGATAGTGTAATGACCAATCCACAATGGTTTCCCAATAAATACACTACCAAAAGTGGCAACATTACGTTGTATGACGCGGAGAACAAATTTAACTCCAAGCCTATATTGGAGCACCTTTTTCTACGTCCACACGACCTTTATAGCGATGACCAGTTTTACAAAACGACTTCCAATATATCCAGTATTGGCGCATGGCAACAGGTAGACACAAAGGCGCGTGTGCTTGGAGACAGCATCGTGGATTTGTATTATTTTCTGGTACCTGCGCCCAAATACAATATTGCTTACGATTTTGAAGTCAGCCGCAACACGGGAGAATTTTTGAGTCAGGCAAATTTTGGTTCTTCATCCAATAGGTTGATGGGATTGGATGTAAACGTTTCGCTGCGAAATCGAAATGCGTGGAAACGTGCAATACAATCCATAACAACGGTGGGTACGGGAGTGGAACTGAATCTAGGTCAGGACAATGCCAATAACAATCTTTTACAAACGTTTAGGTACTCTGTCGGTCAGAGTTTCGTATTTCCAAGGTTTATTACGCCTTTCAGATTGAGAGATCGTACAACTGAAGGAATCAAGAGCGTATTGAATATCAATGCCAACCTGCAGGACAGACGTGACATTTTTCAGTTGACATCGGTTGTGGGCAACTGGGGATATGAATGGAAACATAAAAATCTATTGTGGCAATATCGCCCACTGAATGTAGAGCTTTACAGATTGGTTCAACGAAAATATCTTGACTCATTGATTAAGCTTAATCCCTATATCCAAAACGCGTTCAATACAGGTACGATTATCAGCCAGCAACTGAATCTATCCATGACCTACAAAGACCGAAACCACCTGCGAAACATGAACTATGTGAGTATAGGCGTAGAGGAATCGGGGTCAATATTGGGAAGAATTAAGTCTTTGCAAGACAAATTTTACCAGTACATAAAACTTCAGGCAGAATATAGAAAACTGATATACATATCGCCAAAACAACAGCTTGCCTTGCGTGCATTTGGAGGTTTCGCATATAACTATTATGGCAGTGGAGAAACTGGCGGTTCGCTTCCTTTTTACAAACAGTTTTACGGAGGTGGTCCCAACTCAATGCGTGCATGGGGCTTGAGACAGATAGGTTTGGGAAGTTCTAGATTTAGCGATACATCAAGTACTTTTCGTGACAGATACGGCGATATGATGTTGGAAGGAAACATAGAGTACCGTTACCCGATTATTACGATTGGCGGGATGCAGATTAAAGGTGCAGTATTTACGGACGTGGGTAACGTATGGAACGTACGCAATAGTGAGGAGGATCCACTTATGCAGTTTAAATTGAAAAATCTGGGTAGAGATATCGCTATTGGAGTCGGTACAGGCATACGTCTGGATTTCAATTATTTTTTGATTCGACTTGACTTGGGGATAAAACTGAAAGACCCAGCACGTCCGGAAAACAATGGTTGGTTGGATATCGATAAGTTTACCTGGAGGCGAACAGTCAAAACACCTTCCGATGCTTCTGTCACGCTCAACAACTATGCCCTGCAATTGGGTATTGGACTTCCATTCTAAATCATTGAGTTATTCTCCATAATTCCTCTTTTCCATTTGGTCATGTAAAAGAATTTTTACCTTTCAAATAGACAGAATAATATATATTTGGCAACTTATTTAACAATTATTCAACCATAAAAAAAGAATAAATGTCTGTCCGTGTTTCAAAAAAATTAGCCATAGGAATTGATATTGGTGGTACAAATAGCGTTTTTGGTTTTGTTGACCATAGAGGCAATATCTCCTACAGAGGCGCAATCAGCACGAAAAGATACAAGGATATAAACGAATATTTGAATGCATTGGCAGAAGCTATCGAACCGCTTATTGAGCAGGTCGGAGGCAGAGACCACATACAAGGAATAGGCATCGGAGCACCTAATGGTAACTATTATAACGGAGCCATCGAATATGCACCCAATCTTCCATGGAAAGGTTTTATCCCTTTGGCAGACTTGGTTCAGAGTAAGTTGGGAATCCCGGCAGCACTTACCAACGATGCAAATGCTGCGGCCGTTGGAGAGATGACTTACGGCTCAGCTATCGGTATGAAGCATTTCATCATGATTACACTGGGAACGGGTGTTGGTAGCGGTATCGTCATCGATGGAAAAGTTGTTTACGGACATGATGGTTTTGCAGGAGAACTGGGACATACAATTACAATTCCTGGGGGAAGAAAACACTGGTCAACCGGAGCAGAAGGTTCTCTTGAAACCTACGCTTCCGCAACCGGAGTTCGCCTGACTGCATTGGAGTTTCTTTCCAAATTTCCGGACAAAAACAGTCTGTTGAGAAACTATAATCCCGAAGAAATTGACAGCAAGGTAATCTATGACTGTGCCGTGGAAGGAGATGAACTGGCAAACAATGTATTTGACTATACGGGTAAGGTGTTGGGATTGGCATTGGCAAATTTTGTGATGTTTTCTTCGCCCGAAGCTGTTGTGTTATTCGGCGGTTTGATGAAAGCAGGCGACCTGATTACCAAACCAACCAAAGAGGCAATGGAAAAACATCTGCTGCCAATTTTTCAAAACAAAGTGAAATTATTGAAAAGCGAATTGAAGGAATCCGATGCTGCTATATTGGGTGCAAGCGCGCTTGTTTGGGAATTGAAATAATGTTATTTTTATATTGAAATATTTTAGAAAGGCAGCTTGGTTAAGCTGCTTTTTGTTTGTCTGCAAAAAACAAAATATATGATTCAGAACCACGAAATTGATTATCGTATCGAAGGCGAAGAAATGCAATATGTGGAAGTCGAGCTCGACCCACAGGAAACCGCCGTAGCCGAACCCGGAGCGTTCATGATGATGGACGACGGTATCCAGATGGAAACGATTTTCGGTGATGGAAGCCAACAAACAGGCGGCATATTTGGAAAATTGATGAGTGCCGGAAAACGTTTTCTCACAGGGGAAAATCTGTTTATGACAGCGTATACCAATGTCGGCTCAGGTAAAAAACACGTTTCGTTTGCTGCACCTTATCCCGGTAAGATAATCCCCATGAACCTTTTGCAGTTGGGAGGGAAAATCATTTGCCAAAAAGATGCTTTTCTATGCGCTGCCAAAGGCGTTAGTATCGGTATTGAATTTCAGAAAAAACTAGGTGCCGGACTTTTTGGTGGCGAAGGATTTATCATGGAAAAAATCGAGGGTGACGGCATGGCATTCATGCACGCTGGCGGACACGTGACCGAACGTATATTACAAGCAGGAGAAACACTGAAGGTAGATACAGGTTGCATCGTTGGTTTCACTGGTGGAGTTGCATATGATATTGAATTTATTGGCGGCATTAAGAATACTATTTTCGGAGGCGAGGGCGTATTTTTTGCAACGCTGCGAGGACCGGGACTTGTTTGGATACAGACATTGCCCATCAGTCGTCTTGCAGGTCGTATATTGAAATATGGCACTTACAAGAAACGTGAAGAAGGTGGAATTTTGGGTGGATTGGGAAACTGGATTGATGGCGATAACTCATAAATTTACAACACTATAATACAAAATTTATTATTAGAGAATCGAGACTGGCTAGTCTCGATTTTCTAGTTTTAGACGAAAATCATCTGTATTAACCGCTTTAAAATGTTCCACTATTGGCTCAATCTTCCCACGTAAAATGTTTTTTATCTGTATCCTATTAAAATGATTGTTTCTTTCCTATATTTGTCTACTAAAAAGATAGACAAATAGGGTTTCAATCTAAATTAATTTTTTATATGATAAAGGCTATTTCATTGGAGTCAACACGTAAGATACAACTCAAGCATATTGCATGGGTGATTGTGTTGTTGAAAGTATTGATTGTAACTTATTTCGTTTTTTTATTGGTGCGTGGCTATCAAAGTAAAACCCTAAATTTTGACAAGACTTTTTTTGAATTTGTTTTGGTTGGATTTGTTGCAGAAGTGATTGATGGTGCTTTGGGAATGGCCTATGGCGTAAGTTGTACGGCTTTGTTGATGAATTTTGGGATACCACCAAAGCTCGCTACTGCTAGTGTACATACCTCTGAGATATTCACTACGGGAGTTTCAGGATTGTCGCACATACGCTTTGACAATATCGACAAGAAGCTCTTTTTTCAGATTGTCATTACCGGCGTTATTGGTTCTTCCCTAGGAGCTTATCTCATTTCTAATTTTTTGGATGGCAATGTTGTGAAACCTTATGTATCGGCTTATCTACTTATTTTGGGATTCTATATTTTGTCCAAAGCATTCAAGAAAAAAAAGCCTGAAAACAAAGAGGTAAAACATGCGTCACTTCTGGCTTTTTTTGGTGGTCTATTGGACGCAATCGGCGGTGGTGGTTGGGGGCCTATCGTCACAACAAACTTATTGAGTCAAGGCAAAAATCCCCGTCAAGCCATCGGTACCGTCAATACTGCAGAGTTTTTTATTACCTATTTTGCCACGGCTATTTTCATATTTGTTCTGGGCGTTCAACATTTGCAGATTGTATTGGGGCTAATCGTTGGAGGTGTCATCGCCGCTCCTCTCGGAGCTTATATCGCATCTCGTATCAATCAAAAACTGTTGTTGATTCTTGTTGGTATTTTGGTAGTATTGACATCTTCGTTGACCTTGATTACTTTCTTTAAATAAAGTATACTTTTAAAAATATCGAAATCGATCAAAACCGTTCCAATATGCTTTTATAAATAAGGCTGAAATTGCCTAATCTTACAGAATAGATGATGCTTTTTATATTTAATAGTCCAACATCATTGCATGCGAAAATTGGCAATCTCAATTCCGTAATTAATATTACATACTAGCCATTTTTAAACATATTCATCCGTGTTATTTTGCCAATATAGTCTCAATCTCGCTCAACTCTAATGGCGAAAAAGTAAGATGGTCAAGGCTTTTTAAAGAATCCAACAACTGCATTTCGTTCCTAGCTCCAATCAATACGGAAGTGACACGTTCGTCTTTCAATAGCCATGCAATCGACATTTGCGCCAAAGACTGCCCGCGACTTTCTGCAATGCTATTCAGTGCTTGCAGTTTGACGACCAATTCATGCGTGATGCTTTCTTTTTTCAGAAAAGAATCCTTTGCGGCTCTTGAGTTTTCAGGGATTCCATTTAGATATTTGTTCGTCAAAAGTCCTTGCGCCAAAGGCGAAAAAGCAATACAACCTACGCCATATTGAGCCAATACATCCAAAAGTCCATCTTCCGGAGTGCGCACCATCATGGAATATTTAGGTTGATGGATGATACAAGGCGCACCCAATGATCGCAATATATCAAAAGCCTCTGCTGCCTTTTCTGGTGGATAGTTGGAAATGCCCACATACAATGCCTTCCCCTGCCGAACAATCAAGTCTAAAGTTCGCATGGTTTCTTCCAACGGTGTTTCCGGATCGGGGCGATGGTGGTAAAATATGTCAACATAGTCGAGCCCCATTCTTTTCAGGCTTTGGTCCAAACTGGAAACAAGGTATTTCTTACTTCCAAAATCTCCATAAGGACCTTCCCACATCGTATATCCGGCTTTAGTAGAAATGATAAGTTCGTCTCGATGTCCGGCAAAATACTGTTTCAATATTTTACCAAAATTCAGTTCCGCAGTTCCGGGAGGAGGCCCGTAATTGTTGGCAAGGTCAAAATGTGTTACGCCGAGGTTGAATGCCGCCAATATCGTTCGGCTAAATACGTCATAGCAATCAACATCCCCAAAGTTTTGCCATAAACCTAATGAAATTGCGGGTAGGAGCAAGCCGCTTTTCCCACAACGGCGGTATTGCATTTCTTTATATCTGTTGGAATTAAAAGTCATTTTTGTTTTATTTTAATGGATTGAGAGAAATAGTCGTACAATATAAAACTTATTGGCAGAAATACAAGATATTTATAGTCCAATAGTATAGTTTGCACAATATGGAAAAACTACAAAACGAATTGTTTCGCGATTATTTAGTCAAAAAATCAGGTTTGACTGATGTGGAATGGCAGCAGATTTTACCAGAATTAAAATGTCGAGAGGTTAAAAAAGGTGAAGTACTAGTTGAGCCCGGCGTTTCGTTTCCCTATTTTTTCTTTGTGGAAAAAGGGTTGTTGCGGTTTTATTCATTGGATAAAGATGGAAAAGAACATATTGTACAATTCGCTCCCGAAAACTGGTTCGTTGGCGACAGGAATGGAGCTTATTGCGGTACGCCAACTGAATTTTGGATTGATGTTTTGGAAGACAGCACCGTGATTGTATTGGACAAATATTTTATTGAAAAAATAGAGTCTATAAGTCCTAGTTTCCGGAAGGCAAATGAAGGTCTTTTGCAAAACCATATACGGCTATTGCAACAGCGCATCAATATGTTGCTGAGCGCAACGGCGGAGCAGCGTTATCTTTCTTTTATCCAGCTATACCCCAACCTGACACTGCGTGTACCACAATGGATGATTGCGTCTTATCTTGGCATTACTCCCGAAAGCCTTAGCCGTGTCCGCAGAAAACTGGCAGAACAATACAAGCGCAAAAAAAATTAGTAGAATATTTCCTTTTCTGTTTCTTACCATAGGTCAATGGTGACGGGAAATAGTGAAAGTAACTTTGTGTCAACAAAAAAGGAAAGTATATGAGCTACAGAAAAATAGAAAGATTAGTGACTCCTGGCGAATTTCATTTTGTCGGAGACGGTTTTAAAGTGCATAATTTTGTTCCGGGTGATACTGGATTGGACCAGAGACGGATGGATCCGTTTGTAATGCTGGACTATAATGCACCAATGGAAGTTAAAGCCAGTGACGGAAAACCAAAAGGCGTTGGCCCTCATCCCCATCGCGGTTTTGAAACGGTTACGATTGCCTACAAAGGAAACGTTGCGCACCACGACAGTCATGGCGGTGGCGGCGTGATAGGAGAGGGAGATGTTCAGTGGATGACAGCGGCGTCTGGCGTTTTGCATAAGGAATATTATTCCGAAGCATTTAATAAGCAAGGTGGTATTTTTCAAATGGTGCAGTTGTGGGTCAATCTACCTGCAAAGGACAAAATGTCCACACCTAAATACCAAAGTATTGAAAATGCCAATATGCCAAAAGTCACACTCGCAGATGGCAAAAGCTATGTGGAAGTTATAGCTGGTGAATACGTAGGCAACAAAGGTCCTGCATCGACATTTACGCCGATTCATTTGTTGAATGCAAAGCTGCAAAAAGGTGGTCATGCGGATTTTGATTTTCCGGAAAACTATACGGTTGCCATCATCGCAATCGACGGAAATGCAACTATAAACGGCGAACAGAAAATCAAAACCAATCAGTTGGCATTAT
This sequence comes from Chitinophagales bacterium, assembly GCA_015655435.1. Lineage (GTDB taxonomy): Bacteria > Bacteroidota > Bacteroidia > Chitinophagales > Chitinophagaceae > Rhizosphaericola. Next base: position 26,093 of record JAATFC010000262.1, read on the forward strand.
TGGACCGCAGTGCAACAGACTTTAGCATTTCCGCTGAAGAAAATGCCGTAATTTTAATATTGGCAGGCGAACCAATAGGCGAACCAATCGCAAGCTACGGACCATTTGTAATGAATACAAAAGACGAAATTATCACGGCCATGAATGATTTCAACGTAGGCAAATTTGGTTTTTTGGAAGACTAATATATGTGTTGAGTTGTAGGTTTTAAGTTGTGAGTAATCAACCTAAAACCTACAACTTATTACTCAAAACTTACAACTTAAGTATGTCAAATATTGGATTGATATTGGAAGAAAAAGCAGCAGATATTGGAAATTTTCTGGTGGGGAGGCTATTGCCTTTCCGCCAAAAAAGAGCCGTCGGACCATTTGTATTTATTGACCACATGGGGCCGACAGCATTGAAAGACTATCAGAACATGGATGTGCCGCCACATCCACATATTGGGCTTTCGACATTGACTTATCTGTTTGAAGGTGCAATACGCCACTGCGACAGCATGGGAAACGACATTGTGATTACACCCGGTGCAGTTAACTGGATGACCGCGGGAAAAGGCGTTGCGCACTCGGAGAGAACGCCCGAATATATGCGTCATACGGAAAAAGTATTACACGGTTTTCAATTATGGGTGGCATTACCAAAAGACTTGGAAAACGGAGAACCTTCGTTTTCGCATACCAATGCAGAAGATATTCCGAGTTGGGAAAAGGACGGCGTTTTTTACAAACTGATTGCAGGAAAAGCTGCAGGTCGTGAATCTCCCGTTCCGGTATATAGTAATCTTTTCTTTCTGGAAATACATTCCGACTATGCTACTGAAATCAATATCGGAAAAGACTTATACGGAGAAAGTGCGTTGTATGTATTGGACGGAACGGTCAATATTGAAGGCAACGAATATGGTTCTAAGCAATTAATGATTGCAAAAGAAGCGACGTTGTGTAGTTTCCAAATATCTGCCGGAGCGACTGTTTATCTTTTCGGAGGCGAACCGTTTCCGGAGGAAAGATTCATCTATTGGAACTTTGTCAATTCTGACAAAACAGTTATCGAAAAAGCAAAAGAAAACTGGAATGAACATCGTTTTCCACTCGTTCCGGGCGATGACGGATATGTTCCGTTGCCGGGATATTGATATTTTTCAAATAGAACAGGTACGTGCTTGCACGTACCTGTTTGTCTTTAAGAATGTGAACCATTTTCAACGAATACTATATGCAAAGGTTATAGATTGTTTTTGGTAAAAAACTACATTTTGCCCTCCTTGTTGAACCGGAATCCAATTACCTCCTCTCTTAACAATCCTCATAACCTCATTGTCAAATGGATAACCTGCAGAACGAAAAATGTAAATATCTTCAATATGTCCGTCTTTCAAAATACTAAAAGATACAATAGACAGTGCCTTGCTTTCGGATTTTAACAATGGATAGTTGGGAACGAGCTCTGCTATTGAGAAGTTTAAGTTTTTTATGAGGTAATTCTTCCAGCCTTTAGCCCCACCTGGATATTCAGCTCCTTTTCTGCCGGTGGTATCTTGGTTACCAAAGTAGGAATCTTTGCTTACAATTTTTCCAGAGAGGTAATAACGGGTCTCTATTAGACTGTCAATATTGCTGCCATTTTTATCTTTCCACGTGCTGCTGTTGTAAAAAAGCCATGGACCGTTCTTATTGCCATTCAAAGCCTCGCCGGTACTGTCGTATGTCCATTGGCATTGTACCAGACAAAACGCCCATTTAATATTGTCAGATTTTTGTCTCGATAGGATTCTTGTTTTATCATTGGGCCATTGTTGTTATATGTACGAACGATAAAGGTCGTATCATCATACTGTGTCAAGACATCATAAGTTGCTGCTTTGCTTATATCGTTTACAGCTTTCCCTTCCTTGTCAAAGGCGTAAATCTGTTCACTGCTTTTTGTCTTTTGAGCCCAAGTGCTAGTGGTCAAAAGCATCGCGGATAGGAAACAAAAAAGCATTTGTTTTTTCATATTGGTTGTTTTGAGAGCCAAATTTGTCGCAAAGTTTGTGAATTTGTTCAAGAATATTGGATTTTAGTTTCATCGTCATTGTAACTTGAATGGCTTCATCGAATATTCTAATGTCCATTTGCGTTGAGTATCAATTATTGCTGATGTTCTATTGTAAAATTTGAACTCTTCGATTGTATTATTCGTCTTATAGATGAACTTCTTTGTTGTTTTAAAAAAATCATTTGGTAAGATTGGAAAATATTTTTCTTTTATATAGTTCATGATTTCCATTCCGCTGGTATCTACAATTTCCGCATCAATATCAAAAAGTGCTCTTAAGGCAAATACTCGTTCTAATTTGTCAGATGACATGAAAATAACTCCACTGATAGTACCTGTTGTTAATTCTGCAAAATAATATGGAGAGGTTGAATAATAATCATGAACTCCTTCAGTCGAAAAAGATTGAAACCGTCCATTTGCATCAACATTAAATACAAAATTAGAGTCCAGATTATTTATGTTTTGTCCTAAGTAAAGTAATGGTTTTCCATTATATATGAGATTACTTGGATGGTATGAAAGCGTTGTGTCGAAATTTTCGATAGTTAAAATAGAGTCGTAAGTTGATGTTTGTTGATTGTCATTGCTTTTAGTTACATTATTACATGAACAAAGCATAAAAGTCAATATATATAGTATAAAAATGTTAATAGTCTGATTATGACAATAGTATTTTGTTAGTTTCATATTAAGCTCACAAAAATAAACAAGCAATTTAAAGTAAAAATGTTTACGTACTCGCTCCATGATAGATCTTGGAGGCAAAACTTTGTCCATAGGAATTTTTCATGAGAATTAAAGTGCTTGACAAAACAAGCATACGGATTAGAAAACATTTCATGGCAACTGATTCTGTAGTTTATTACAATCAAAACAATTTTATCCAACGTTGTAATAGCTTTAATTGTATAAACATTAGTTAAGAAGGAAATTTTAAACAAAATACACGTTTTATTTTTCATTTATCCGAGAAATCGAATCTTAAAAAAGTATTTTTAAATCATCAAATCCCAATTATATCTTTGTCCGATATGAATAATGACACCAAACTGCTCAACCAGCTTTTCGAACTGAAAAGCAAAATCGACCAGGAAAACTTGTCCGACAAGTTTGAACGCAACTTCCAACGGCTGTTTGCCTTGTTGGAAGAAGAAGGTTTGTTTTTCAAAGACCCTATTGGCGAACTATACAACGATGCCAGAACGGACGTGGAGGTGAGTATTGTGGGAAAAGAATCTTCTCAGATGCGTATCACGAAAGTCATCAAACCTATCATTTACAAAAAAGAAGGAGGCAATGCACTGCTTTTGCAAAAAGGCGTTGTCATTATCGAAAAAGCATAAGGAAACATGGAAACAGTCAACTACGGTATAGACCTTGGCACAACCAACTCGTTAATCGCGAAATTTGAAAATGGCCGCGTGACCATTTTCAAAAACCCTATTGGACAAAAAGAGACGCTGGCTTCGGTGGTGGCGTTTCGCAAAGACCGCATATTGGTGGGCGACAAGGCACGCGAATATATTGCCAAAGACCCAACTAATGTGTTTGGTAGTTTCAAGCGCAAAATGGGAACAGACAGCCAATACTATGTGGTCAATATGGACGAAAACGTTACGCCGATTACGTTATCGTCTTATGTGCTGAAAGAACTGAAAACTTTTTTGCGCAACGGAGAAAAGCCTCAGGCAGCGGTAATCACCATTCCTGCTTCGTTTGATACAATGCAGAGTAATGCTACGCAGAAAGCAGGTATTGAGGCTGGTTTCAAAAATGTTTTTTTGTTGCAGGAGCCTATTGCGGCGAGTTTGGCGTATTTCAACCATGCTGCCCAACAAGACAAGTCAGGATATTGGTTAGTGTACGATTTGGGTGGTGGCACGTTTGACGTGGCGTTGATTCGTATAGAAGATACGGACATGCAGATTGTCGACCATGAAGGAAACAATTTCTTGGGTGGCGTTGATTTTGACACGGCTATTGTTGAGGAAATATTGATTCCCGAAATCGTGCAAAAAACAGGGCTAGAAAATCTAAAAGAAGAAATTTCCTCTTCCGGTACGCATGAGAAACTATACTATATTCTTTTACATAAAGCAGAAGAGGCCAAGAAGGATTTGTCCTATCAGGAAAGTACGGAAATAGAATTTACTTTGGATTTGGCCAAGGGAGATTCGGAAGATATAGTGTTGACTATAACACGCGAAAGATTTAACCAGATTATCTCTGAAAAAATTAACCTCACCATCCAGATGGTGCAGCAGATATTGGAACGCAATAGTCTGAGTTCTTCGCAGATACAGCAAATAATTCTTGTCGGAGGCAGCACTTATATTCCCTATGTGCGTGAGCGGTTGGTGGATTCGTTGGCGATAACTGTCAATACGGATGCAGACCCGACATCTGCCATTGCGGAAGGCGCAGCATACTATGCGGGAAACAAATACTATCAACCTGTTGCAGAAGAAGATACTGAATTGTCCGAACTCACTATTGATTCCTTGTTAGACGATTTTTCGGAAAATACCACCAACATAGATTTGGATATACAGTTGTCGTACATGAAGGCGACACAGGAAGAGGAAGAAATGCTTTTGGTAAAAGTGCAAGGCAATACGGACGGATATCAATATCGGTTGATAAGGGACGATGGTGGTTTTGACACGGGCTTCATGCCATTAAAAACGAAATTCACGGAGTTTCTCCCGTTGATTGCCCATGTACAAAATCTGTTTACTTTTCGCGTGTACACAGCCACAGGCGAGGAGCTTGCAGGACTAATGCAAAAACTGGCTATTGCCCAAGGTCAATACGTCATACAAGGACAACCACTGCCAAAAGACATTTGTATAGAAGTCGACGACAAGGAAAACAATACGACTAAACTTGAATTGATATTTGAACGAAACAGTTTGCTTCCGCAAAAGAAAACCTTGTATCGCGAGGTTTCTCGGACTATAAAAGCGGGTTCGGATGAAAGGCTTATTATCAATATATTGGAAGGCGACAGATTTGTCCGTCCGGTTTCCTGTCTAGTAATTGCCTGTATTGAGATTTCAGGAAAAGATATTTCATCCGACTTGCTGAAAGGTTCGGACATTGAGGTTTCGTTGATGATTGACGAAAGTCGCCAGATTCATTGTTCGGTCTATACGGTAATGACAGAACAGGAATTTAAACACGTATTTTCCGTTTCGGAAAAACAGGTAAGTGTTCCGAGATTGAAAGACCAGTTCATGGAACTCGAACAGGAACTTCGTTCCGCATTGAAGATGATGAGTTTCAGTGATGAAAACCAATGGCAGACTGCATGCGAGCAACTATTGGACGAACTAGAATCCCACAAAAAAGATTTGCTTAAGCTGAAAGAAAACGACAAGTCCGATAAGAAATTTATCATTGCGGAAGCCGTGCAGCGCATTGCGGGAAGTTTTGACAAACTAGGTGGTGCCGAAAGACTGACACAGATGCAAACGGAATATTTCGAAGCACGCGATTTTGTGGAACAGCATTTGCCCTCGGTTTATTTTGAAAAGGAAAACCTGACCAACAAATTCAAGAAAATAGTCCAGTCGGAAGAGCAGATTTTGCGTACTAGAAATGCATCCATATTGACGAATGCTATTACTCGACTCAATAAACTTGGATGGGAAGTATTATATAACGATTTGGGTTATCTGATTGGGCGCTACGGTGAGTTCAAGTCATGGGATCCATCCAGATATACTAACTATACGGCTGTCGAAAAACTGTTCCAACTTGCAGACAAGGCATTGGAAAACGAACAGTACAATACATTTCGCCAAAACGTCTACAGTATTACGCATTTGACAAAAGGAAGCACAGAATTCAAACCCAAAAACGAAGATTTCAAAGGAACAGGAATTGGTTAATTCCTTTGTTTTTTATCCATTTTTATGCACTATATATCTCCTGTTCGATTTTTCGAATCTCTACAGATTTCAGATGATGATATTTCTGATCCCAAAAAGCTAAAGAAAATCGTCAACCTGGAATTTTTGTCTTCCGAAACGGGAATCGTTTCGATTGACGGATTTGACTATAATAAGCAAGAGATGCTGGAACTTGTGTCGGATGATGATTTTGCACAGAAATGGCAATACCATAAAAAGATATGGGCAAATCGACCTTTGCTGGATGTATTGGAACGCGAATCGGTTGATATAAAACAGTTGCGTGAAGTATTGGCAGAAAAGGAAAATGAAGGTTTTGTTCGTTTTGTTTCTCCCTATTTTGCCACACCGTTCAACAATATTATGAAGCTTTTGTTGAGCAACAACTATGTGCGCGACATCTACCTTTGGATGCAATGCAGAGCTTATATTACTGTGGAAAACGAGGAAGTTGCGTATGATGGTTTGCGACGTTATTTTGACAATGCTCTGTATTTTTTCCGCAATATCAACGATACCAATTTTCACGATAAATTGGACGAAATAAGAATCTGGGAGCCCATCGACTGGAGTACCGTATTGAACAATCTTCCCGATTATCTGTACCAATATAGGGACGAAATCCCGCGTAGCCTTACCCATGTTTTGGTAGTCATCCAATATGCTGAACGCGAACTCTGTTACCAGATAAGTCTTTGGTTGGTAAAGCTGCAAATCGCGTCCGACAATCTGGCGAAAACTATCAGTAGCAATCATTTGGCATTTAAACAAAACAGGAAAAAATCGAGAAGTTTTTCAATAAAAGGTGGCGGTTGGTATTTCCTGATTTTTGTCGTGGTAAAAATCATTATTGGCATGTCGACATGCAACAATAGTTCCAACGACTTCAAAGACAATACTTATTACCAGCAGAGTATTCCTTTGGAAGTGCAGAGAAAAATTGATTCTTTAAAGAATGCACGTCAGGACAGTAGTCTTAGCTATGACGAGGTTACTTATCACCAATTACCTTCTTTTTACTATTTCACACACCAAAAAGACACTATCAATACCGAAAAAGGATTGGACAAAAAACAACTCGACCGTGTGCCTATTTATTTTTCGGTTTACGAAGGAAGAGATACAGCTTTAACGCCGTTCTATTTGTATAACAATACCGGAGAAATTTTATATCTACTTTATTTCCAAGGAGAAAACGTTTTCTCTGTCAGGTTTTCCGACAAGACATATCTATATTGGAGACCTAACGGCAAAAAAGCAATTGACTTTGCATTGAATACGTTTGACAATTTGAAACCGTTCAATTTTTGGATAGATGGCAGTCAGTCGGTTTCACTTTCGCTCCATCAGCCAATACAATTTAAAGAGATTGATGACCAAAATCCTTACCTTATTCCGGATTCCGTCAAGACCGTAAAAGATGCTGTGCTTACAATTTCCATCAGAAAGGTTTTGGACAAATACTATGTTGCAACGGAAGGAGAGAAAGTCTATTATTACAAAGAAAAGTTTGTGGTGAAATAGGTTCATATTTATTCAAAACAAATAAAAACCAACTTAGTAAAACTCGTGAGAGATTTCTCCCTAACGGTCGAAATGACGTTGCGTATGATTGTGAAATATTCAAAAGCAAAACGTTATTTCGAGTAAGGTACGAGCGAGAAATCTCACTTAACTATAAGAAGATTTCCAGAACACTACATAACGCAGCAATTGTATATTTCTCAACACAAATGAGTACAAAAAAATAATCCAAACACCCAATAGACTTAGGTGTTTGGATTACAAAACGCAAACTATATTGGACTACTTTTCTTTTAAAAGGAAAACATGCGTCCCTGCTTCAATACGTTGGCTATTGGCACTAGTTACTTTTTTTCCATTGTCCGTTAAGGCTACGATCGTGTTAGGTAAAAGTACTGTTGCGCTTGAGTTGCCAGGGATATTCACAATCCATTCGATACCGCCACTGGTACGTTTCCATGAGGAAATTATCTTGCCGTAAGGACTGGTGTGCTCGGCGGAAAATTCTGTAAGCCCCTCCACAAAATTTGGACGCAAAAGAATATTTTTAAAACCTGGTTGCTGCTCGTCTGGTTGTATGCCACCAAGTCCTTTGTAAAGCCACGCACCAATCTCTCCGAACATGATATGGTTCAGCGAAAGATCGCGTTGCTGGTCGATGTTCCAGTTTTCATATAGTGTGGTCGCTCCATTCACGATCCACCAGCCCCAAGACGGATATTCTTTTTGCGAAGCCAATCTGTAGGCTGTTTCCGCCTGCCCGTTGTTACTCAGTGCACCGAGGATGGCTTTGGTACCCAACAATCCTACATCCAAGTGAAAATGATTGTCCGCCACGGCTTTGGCAAGATTCGCCGCCATTTGCAGTCTCAGATTTTCTGGCACGACGCCCCAATATAACGGTGCAGCCAGTTCGGTTTGAAATCCTTCGCCGTAGATGATTTTTTCCTTGTTTAAATATTTATTGTTAATGGCATTTTTGATTTTTTCCTTCAATTGACTATACTTTTCATAGTCAGCCGAACGCCCAAAAAGTTTGGCTATTTTAGCAGCTATTTCCGCATCTGCATAGTAGTAGATAGAAGATGTAAACTCCACGGGCGTTTTGGATTTCACGGGAATCCAGTCGCCCAAACCCCAGCTAGTCAAACCTTCCGGTGCGGTTGTAGTAATACGATCCACATACCGCTTTATATTTTCATAGTTGTCCTTCAGTATTTTGTCATCGCCGTAAAACAAATAAATATTCCACGGAATGATGGCTATACCACTTGTCCAGTCTGGGCCGTTGCCCCAATCGTAACCCCAACCATCCGTGGGAATGATGGCTGGCAATGTACCGTTCGGCTGCTGTTCGTCACGCATGTCCTGCAACCATTTTTCATAAACGGTAAGCGCATCGAAATTATAAAGACCCGTTTCTACCGCTATGTGTGCATCGCCTGTCCAGCCGTTCTTTTCGCGTTGTGGGCAGTCCGTCGGATAGCCAAAAAGATTGGACAAATAAGAAGCATTTGTGGCGGCGTAAATTTTGTTGATAATATCGTTGGAAGACTGGATTTTCCCAACGGGAGCAACATCGCTGTGCATGAAATATGCCGTGAGACTTTCCTTCGTTAACGAAATGGGCCTGTCCGCTTTTACCTCCACGTATTGAAACCCTTTATAATCAAAATGTGGCATAAAAGTCTGCGTTCCTTTCCCGTTCAAAGTATAAATATCCGTCCCAAAAGGATCTTCTGCCTTTGTTTTTCCCGAAAGGAAATAATCAATATTGGACTGGTCTAGTTTGCCGTTTTTGTCCAGGCGTTCCGCATGGATGACACGCACGACTGTACCCGCATCACCAGCAATCGTCAGGCTTGTCACGCCGGCAATATTGCGACCAATATTGAAAATATAATCGGAATCGCTCACTTTTTGAATACTTACGGGTTGCAGTTTTTCTACGTTGCGTATAGGCTGCATCGCTTCGGCTGAAATGTATTGGCCAGGTACTTTGCGATAGCTGGCATTTTTCCATTTACTGTCATCAAAATTAATCGTGTTCCAGCCGTCTTGCTCCAGCCGTGCATCATAATGTTCTCCAGTGTAAATGCTGTTGTACACGATTGGTCCAGTCGAGGTTTTCCAATCCCTATCTGAACTAATGGTTATTTCAGAACCATCAGTGTACGTTATTTTCAAATCCATGCAAAACGTTGGGCGGTTGCGCCATGGAGCACGTTCGAAATGCCAAACAGCTTGTGACTGAAAATTGTACCAACCGTTACCAAGTATTACGCCAACAGCATTTTTACCTGCCTGTAATGCTTGCGTTACGTCGTAGGTCACGTACAGATTGCGGCGATCAAAACGGGTGAACATCGGATCCAAACGATAGTCGCCGACCCGAGTGCCATTGATATACAGTTCATACAGTCCGGCAGCCGCGATATATGCACGAGCTGACTTTATCGTTTTGGAAGCATCAAATACTTTCCGGAAATAAGGTGCAGGTTTGAGGTCTTTATCTTCACCATCGCTGATCCAGGCACCTTTCCAATTACCCGAATTAAGGAAACCTGTTTCGAATGATGAAATGGATGATTTGTAGACTTTGTTTTGTTTGTCCCATGCCTCTACTCTCCAATAGTATTTAGTAAAAGGAGAGAGGCTATTGCCAGAAAAAACGACTAAGGACTTATCCGAATTGACTTTTCCGGAGTTCCATACACTAGCCTTATTGCTGACCAATGCGGAGGAATCTTTGTCCACCGTAACCTTATAGGCAACTTGTTTCTCAAAAACATTATCTTCGAACCGCCAATTAAACCTTGGATTAGATGCGTCTATTCCTATGGGATTGGTCAGGTATTCACAGGTCATGCCTATGACTGAGTTTTGGGCTGTAACGTTTGTGCAAAAAAGCGTAAAAGCGGATAAAATGGGTAAGTAAACCTTCATTATGGCGATATAATTTTTTCAAAAAATATGGGAATAAAGATAAACTTCTTTTCGACTCGGTAAAGAAATCCATTGAAATATTGCACCCCCTACTGTCTGCCTTAATCCACGAAATGCGTTTTTAGCTTCTTTCTTTAACAAAGAAATAATTCCCGAATGTCCAAATAAAATATTCGAAAAGTGCAAAAAATGATTACTTTTGCGCCCGAAATTGGGCGTAATAATCCCTCTTTCATCTAAAAACAAAATATTTTTCGTTTTATGGCGGACTTGAAATTACAACGCAACTTTGGTATTGCCGCGCACATCGATGCCGGTAAGACCACGACTACCGAGCGTATCCTGCGCTATACGGGTATGATCCACAAGATTGGTGAAGTACACGACGGTGGTGCTACTACTGACTGGATGGCACAGGAAAAAGAAAGAGGTATTACCATTACATCTGCAGCGGTTAGCTGTAAATGGCCTTTCCCAACTGTACAGGGTCAGAAATTTGAAGGCACTAAAGATTACGCTTTTAACATCATCGATACTCCAGGCCACGTGGACTTTACTATTGAGGTAGAACGTTCTATGCGTGTATTGGATGGTTTGATTGCTTTGTTCTCTGCGGTTGATGGTGTAGAACCACAATCTGAGACGGTATGGCGTCAAGCGAACCGTTACCGTGTACCGCGTATCGGTTTTGTAAATAAAATGGATCGTCAAGGTGCAGACTTCTTGATGGTTGTGAATCAATTGCACGAAATGTTGGGTGCTAATGCAGTGCCTTTACAGTTGCCAATCGGTGCCGAAGATGATTTCAAAGGTGTCGTAGATTTAATCAAGAACGTCGGTATCATTTGGGATGATTCCACAGAAGGTATGACATATACCGAGATTCCTGTACCGGATGACATGAAAGCGGATGTAGAAGAATGGAGAGCCAAATTGGTTGAAGCCGTAGCTGAATACGATGAAAACCTGATGGAAAAATTCTTTGATGACCCTAATTCTATCACAGAAGATGAAATGCACGAAGCTATCCGTAAGGCAGCCATCGATCTAAGCATCATCCCTATGATGTGTGGTTCATCCTTCAAAAATAAAGGAGTACAGACTGCTCTTGATGCCGTTTGTCGTTACCTGCCTTCTCCAATAGATGTTGGTGATGTAGTAGGTTTGAACCCAGATACAGAAAAAGAAGAACGCCGTGCTCCAGATCCTAAAGCACCATTTTCTGCACTGGCATTCAAAATCATGACCGATCCATTCGTCGGACGTTTGGCATTCTTCCGTTGTTATTCCGGTCATTTGGATGCGGGTTCTTATGTAAGAAACGTACGTAGCGGTAAGAACGAACGTATCAGCCGTATCATGAAAATGTTCGCCAACAA
>JAATFC010000336.1 GCA_015655435.1 Chitinophagales bacterium
ATCCTAACCTTAGCGTCGCGTCAATGGTGTATAACCCCACAACAAAATCCGTATTGCCATTTGGTACTAACGGGGAGTTTACGGCGCAGGTTTCTCAGTTGATTATATTGGCAGGAAAACGCAATAAGTCCGTGAAACTGGCGCAGGCTAACGTAGCGCTTTCGGAAGTTCAGTTCATGGATTTGATACGCACGTTGAAGTACACACTACATTCCGATTTTTATAATTTGTATTATTTGCAAAAATCAGCGAAAGTATATGGGGACGAGATTTCGTCTTTACAGAATGTGGTGGATGCCTTTAAAACACAGGTATCTCAAGGAAATATTTCCCAGAAAGAATACATACGCGTCAAGGCTCAACTATACAGCCTTTTGTCCGAATACAACGACTTGGTCAACCAGATGAATGACGTACAGAGCGAAATGCGTTTGTTGATGATGGACTCCTCCAGATATGCATACATACCGTATGCACAGGACGCGTCAATCAGCGCTTACAAACCGGAAACATATCCTTTGGAAACGCTTGTGGACTCTGCATTTCAAAACAGGACAGACTTGAAAATGGCAAAAGCCCACACCGAAATCAACCGTCTGAATCTCAATTACCAAAAAGCTCTGGCTTTTCCGGACCTGACTGCGAGTGCCAACTATGATCAGCAAGGCGGTTACAAAAATCATCAAGTTCAGGTTGGCTTGGCAATGGATTTGCCTTTTTTTAGTAGAAACCAGGGTAATATAAAGGCTGCAAAAACGTCTATAGACATTGCAAAAGTTAATGAAGACAATACAGCAATTGCAGTTCAGGAAAATGTATATCGTTCACTACAAAAAGCCTACGACATGGACAAAATGTACCGTAGCGTGGACACTTCATTTACTGCTGATTTTCAGAAGCTACAACAGCAAGTATTGATTAACTATCAGAAACGCAATATTGGACTATTGGATTTCCTTGATTTTTATGACTCCTATAAGCAGAACGTACTTCAGATGAACCAGATTTTGTACAACAAAGTGCAATCGTTTGAAGATATCAATTACTATACAGCTACTAATTTTTTCAAATAATAATATGAGCAACATGTTGCAGATCAATAAGACAAAAACATTTCTGTTGATAGCTTTGTCGGCTATGTCCGTCGGGATTTTTTCTTGCAAGGACAAGCCAAAGGAGGAAGTGGCGGATAGAAAATATGTATTGCCCGATTCCCTTCTGAAAACTATTAGACTAGACACGGTAAGAATGAAACCCAATGTGGACGCGGTAACGCTTACGGGCGTTGTTGATTTCAATCAGGACAATATGGTACACATCTACCCATTGGTAAGTGGTAACCTACAAGGAATAAAGGTTATGCTGGGAGACTATGTGCATGCCGGGGATATACTAGGTACTATAAGGAGTACGGATGTTGCGGGTATTAGTTCTAGTTTGATTAATGCACAGAGTAATCTTGCTGTTGCTAAAAAAACAATGGAAGCTGCAAAATCGATGTTCAAAAGCGGCCTCAATTCCCAAACAGATGTTGTTGCTGCTGAAAGCAACTATAATCAAGCGGAAGCGGAATTGTCTCGTGTGAAACAAGTCATGCAGATCAACGGTGTCGGCGGTTCTGGTGCAACGTCAGTCATAAAAGCGCCGATTAGTGGATTTGTAGTAGAGAAATTTGTGACCAACAATACATATATCCGTTCAGATAACGGCAATCCCATGTTTACGATTTCCGATTTGAAAAACGTATGGGTGATGGCGAATGTGTATGAATCAAATATCATGAAAGTACGCAAAGGTGATCCTGCGGAAATCACCACATTGTCCTATCCAGACAGGGTTTTTAAGGGAAATGTCAGTGAGATTATGAATGTATTGGACCCGCAGAGTAAAGTGATGAAAGTCAAAATTGCGTTGCCTAATTCTGATTACGCATTAAAGCCTCAAATGTTTACAACAGTAAATGTTATTCAAAACGAAGGAGGTCAATCGCTTGCAGTTCCTGCTGGTGCATTGGTTTTCAGTAATAGTCAATATTACGTTCTGGTTTACAAAAGCCCTTCCGATATCCGCATAACACCGGTAACTATTGGCGGATCGACGGGTAATTATTCTTATATCAAAACAGGCGTGCAACAAGGTGATGTATTGATTGCGTCACAAGCACTATTGATATTTCAGGAGCTGAACGGTTAAGATATTGATAGGTACTATTTTTTGAAAAATAGACCACTAATCTAAATACATTTTTATAGATGAATAAATTTATTAAGTCTATCATAGCTTTTTCCCTGAAGAATAAATACTTTATTCTTTTTGCGACTTTAGTTTTGTTGGTAGCGGGTATCATTACCTTTAAAAATATGCCCATCGAGGCGTTTCCGGACGTTACCAATACGGAAATCAGCGTCATCACGCAGTGGCCAGGACGTAGTGCAGAAGAGGTCGAAAAGCTGATTACAATTCCCATCGAGATTGCACTGAATCCCGTACAGCAGAAAATCAGTCTACGCTCGTCCACTATTTTTGGATTGTCTTACGTCAAGATTATTTTTGATGATGGCGTGGTGGACAAAGATGCGCGCGCGCAAGTCAACAGCTTGTTGCTCAACGCAGAATTGCCAGACAACGTAACGCCATCTGTGCAACCACCGACCAGCCCAACAGGGGAAATTTTCCGCTACACGCTGAAGAGCTCTTTCCGTACTCCCATGGATCTCAAGACTATTCAGGACTGGGTAGTCGACCGTCAGTTAAAGGCTGTGCCCGGTGTGGCGGATGTAACTGCTTTTGGTGGAGAAGTCAAGACCTTTGAGATACGTGTAGATCCAGGCAAGCTCGCAAATCTGGGCATTACTACACTTGATGTATATAATGCAGTACAAAAAAGCAATATTAATATCGGCGGTGATGTCATCAATCAAAA
>JAATFC010000326.1 GCA_015655435.1 Chitinophagales bacterium
CAACGCCCGGAAACAAAACCGTGTTACGCAAAGGCAATATCCCAATATTGTCAGGAATGACCAAATCCTTGTCATTGTCCACATCGTTTTCATTGATGGGAATAATCGGCAAAAATTCATGTTCGCCATCCGATGCGTCAAAAAATTTCTTTTTGTACATATATTTTCGTTTCATGCGACAAAATGTCACGCCGCAATAATTATATTTTTATCAATAGAAGCAATGCCCTATTGTCCAATTTGAATGCCAAAGGGTAAATATGCTACACATTCGTACATTATGTCATATTTTTAATTACGCAAACTGAAATATATTCGCATCGGAAATCAGGACAAAGTAAATATGCAATTACCCTATTTTTACGAACCACTATTGCAATCGGAAAGCGACTTTTACACGCTCTCAGAAAACACGAGCAGGCATTGCGCTCAGGTATTGCGCATGCAGGCTGGTAGCCAATTATTGCTAACAGACTGGAAAGGCTTGCTTGCTCAGGCTACATTGACGGTACCCCATAAAAGCAAATCCCAGATAAGGATAGACCATTCGGAAAAGCAATTGTCCAATACGAAAAAAACCTGTATTGCAATAGGACTATTGAAAAACGGAACAAGATTGGACTGGTTTTTGGAAAAAGCAACAGAACTTGGCATCTCTGAAATTATTCCGATGATTACAGACCATACAGAAAAAAACCATTTTAGATTGGACAGAGCTTCGGCAGTATTGGCTGCGGCAATGATACAGAGCCAACAGACCTACATTCCCATACTGCATGAACCTATTCCCTATTCCAAAGTCATTGAACAATCCGGCTATAAACAAAAATTAATAGCACACTGTGAAAACCGAACCAAAACCGAATTGTCAGAAATAGAAATCGGCAATGACGTACAATTGTTCATCGGACCTGAGGGAGATTTTTCAAAAGAAGAAATCGATCAAGCCGAACAACTAAACTTTGTTTCCGTCGGGCTGGGAACTAACAGATTGAGAACCGAAACTGCCGGAATTGCCGGCGCAGTATTGCTAACCTTAAATTCAAACAAAAAAGTATGAACAAAACTTCACTCAAATTTTTACTCATTCTTTCTATTGCCATGATGGCCATTCCTGCCTGCAAAAACAAAGACAAAAAGCAGGACGCGAAAAGGGACTCGACTATTACAAAAGAGACCTCTTTCAACAACTTGTTTTTGGATAGTACTAAAATTGAATCTTTCCTTGTCGCCAATCCATCATTGAAAAACTATGAAAAGCAGTTCATTGATTTTTACAAATCGCGCAACTATGAGTTTGCATGGTTTGATAGTGCAGGACTAATTGAGCAAACTGGCAACTTCATCAACCTAGTCAATACCAGCATTGCGGAAAACAACGACAGTAGTCTTTACGACAAGCAATTGTACCAACTATTCGGAGAGTACAAGACAAAGGCTTTTGACAAGAAAAAAATAGCACAGGAAGACATCAAGGCCGAACTATATTTTACGGGACAGTTTTTCAAGTATGCATCTACACAATTCAAAGGAGCGGACCTAGATGCAAACCAATTAGGATGGTTCATTCCCCGAAAGAAAATCGACCTCGGATCTCTATTGGATTCGTCCCTCAAAAACAAAAACACACAGGAATTTTTTGGTAAATTACTCAACCCTAGTTTCAAAAAACTAAACGAATACTTACAGAAATATTTGTCCATAAAGAAAACCCATCCGGAATGGGATAGCTTGCGCATGCCCGTCAACAAATTGAAGTTAGGAGATGACAATCCTTTTGTTTCCAGTATCAAGGAGCGGCTTGCTATATTAGGAGACATGGACAGCAATGACGGTACTTCCATTTTTGACGAGACTACGGAAGAAGGCGTAAAATCATACCAGGCTAGAATGGGACTCGGAAGTGACGGCGTCGTCGGACCTGCATTTGTTCGGTCTATCAACACGCCTATTGACACGCTTATCCGAAAGATACTAATCAATATCGAAAGAGCACGATGGTTGCCAGCCAGCGTCCCGGAGACTTATGTGTGGGTCAACATTCCAGAGTTCAAACTATACACATACCAAGACAATGCTCCATTATTTGACATGAGAGTTATAGTCGGCTCGTCCGCGCACAATACCGTTATTTTCTCCGGCAACCTCAAGTACATCGTATTTGCACCTTATTGGAATGTACCGATGAGTATTATCAAGAATGAAATAATACCTGGTATGGATCGCGATCCGGACTATTTAGCTAATCATAATATGCAAGTATTTGGCAGGAACAAGAGTGGTGCGCC
The DNA here is from genome assembly GCA_015655435.1 of Chitinophagales bacterium. Classification (GTDB taxonomy): domain Bacteria; phylum Bacteroidota; class Bacteroidia; order Chitinophagales; family Chitinophagaceae; genus Rhizosphaericola. The sequence continues at coordinate 2,289 of JAATFC010000326.1, forward strand.
GGTTGACGTACGGCAATTACCTGGACCTGACAATGCATTGGGTTCGGTGAAATTTTTGTTTCCCAACGACTATGATATTTACCTACATGACACGCCCAACCACGACCTGTTCACTTCTTCTAACAGAAGTCTGAGCCATGGTTGTATCCGATTGTCTAACCCTATGTTGATGGCGCAGTTCTTGTTGCGAAACGATTCGACAAACTATAGTACACCTGTCATTGACTCCCTGATGCACAAAAACAAAGAGGAAACATGGGTAACTATCAAGCCAGCCGTTCCAGTTTACCTCGTTTATTTTACTTCTTGGGTTGACGATAATGGAAAACTTAATTTCAGGAAAGATATTTACGGACATGACAACAAAGTAGCATCCAAACTGTTCAAATAAAGGGAATGCGTTTTTTTTAATTCTTAAAATGAAAGACTATGATTACGACGAAAGGTTATGCAGCAAAAAGTACGACAAGTGGGCTGGCTCCGTGGGAATTTGAAAGACGAGAACCGGGACCAACCGATGTATTGATTAAGATTTTATATAGTGGTATCTGTCACTCTGATATCCACCAAGTAAAAAGTGAATGGGGACCGGCCATCTACCCAATTGTACCGGGACACGAAATCATTGGCCGGATTGAACAAGTAGGTTCCGATGTAAAAAAATTCAAAGTCGGCGACCTAGCAGGTATTGGCTGTATGGTTAGGTCTTGTGGCGAATGCGACTACTGTAAAAATGGACAAGAACAATTCTGCCAAAAAGGAAAAACAGTATGGACTTACAATTCTGTAGACGCGGACGGCACAACTACCTACGGTGGTTATTCAGATAAAATAGTTGCGGACGAGGCATTTGTACTGCATGTTTCCGAAAAGCTGAACATTTCCAAAGCCGCACCACTATTATGTGCAGGCATTACGACTTATTCCCCGTTGAATCGTTGGAAAGTTGGAAAAGGTCACAAACTAGGTGTTCTAGGACTAGGCGGACTTGGACACATGGCGGTTAAGTTCGGAGTTTCCTTTGGCGCGGAAGTAACTATGATTAGCCATTCACCATCCAAAGAAGCAGATGCCAAAAAACTCGGAGCACACAAGTTCTGCAATACCAAAGACCCCGAACAGGTAAAAGCATTGGCAGGATATTTTGATTTCATCATTGACACGGTTTCTGCACCTCACGACTATAACATATATTTCAATATGCTGAAAGTAAACGGCGTGCATATTTGCGTAGGAATACCGCCAGTGCCAATGGAATTTATGGGAAATTCCCTAATGCGTGGTAACAGGGTATTGACGGCATCTAGTATCGGAGGAATTCCGGAAACACAGGAAATGCTGGACTATTGTGCGGAACACAACATTCATCCTGAAGTAGAAATCGTTCCTATCGATTATGTCAATACTGCGTACGAACGTGTATTGAGCAGCGATATTAAATACCGATTTGTTATTGACATGGCAAGTTTAGCAAACTAGAAAATATCGTTACACAAACAAAGAAGCGGAGCTATGTAGCTCCGCTTCTTTCGTATTTATACTATAAGATAATATATCACAACTATTATTGTTTCCAGACTCTTGGAATACGGTTTTCCATTATCATCAAATCAGCTAAAACAATAGCCGTCATGGCTTCCAGTATTACCGGTGCTCGCAAGGCTACGCATAAGTCGTGTCGTCCTTTTACGGAAAAATCTTCCATCTGTTTGGAATCCCAATTCCAGGTGTGTTGCAGCTTGGGAGTAGACGATGTTGGTTTGATAGCTATTCGATAAACGAGTTCATTTCCATTGGTAATCCCTCCAACAATACCACCGGCATTATTGGTTTTCGTTTCTCCTTTATCGTTTAAAATAACATCATTGTTTTCCGTACCAAAAAGTTTCGCGGACTGAAATCCATTACCAAACTCAATACCTTTAACTGCCGGAATAGCAAATGCCGCATGTGCCAACATAGACTCTACACTATCC
>JAATFC010000124.1 GCA_015655435.1 Chitinophagales bacterium
TGAAAAACAAAAAACAAAAATCGATTTCTTTTTTACCCAAAAACATCTAGGCATAGAACCGGTCTGCCTGACCAAGGTAAAAATAAAAGACGATCATCTTTTTTACGAAAAAGACGGAAAATACGTACCAATACATCGCATATACAACCGCCTGATTTGGGACGATGTAGCGCGGAATGGGGACGATTTTATACAGGCGCAAGCCAAGCAAGTCATGGGAAACAGCCACGTCGATTGGGTTACGCATCCGTCTTGGTTTTACCGCATTAGCAAATACACGTTGCCTTTCTTGCGTCATCCTAATATCCCAACAGCATATTTTCTCAATACTTTCAACGATGCGGCTCCAGACGACTTGGCGGATTATGTACTGAAACCGTTGTTTTCGTATTCGGGTCATGGAGTTGTTATTCACCCTACGGCGGCGGATTTTTATTCCGTAGAAAATCTTGAGCATTATATATTGCAGAAGCGTGTCCAATATGAGCCAGCCATCGCAACTCCTGACGGAGCTGTAAAAGCCGAAATCCGGCTGTTTTATATTTGGGACGGGAAGATGGCGCGCCCTGTTGCGACACACAATCTTGCTCGCTTGACACAGGCGGAAATGATAGGCGTGGACTATAATGCGAACAAAAGCTGGATTGGCGGTTCGTTTGCCTATTTTAAACAACAAGAGAGTGGAAAAGACTAGCTTTTTTCAGGATGTATGGGACGTGGCACGATTGATTCCCAAAGGTCGTGCGACTTCCTACGGTGCAATCGCCAGATACCTTGGTGGGAAAATGTCCGCACGCATGGTTGGTTGGGCTATGGCAGCAGCATCCACTCAAAAAGGCATTCCGGCTTGGCGTGTCGTCAACAGTGTTGGTGTGCTAACTGCAAGTGCTCGCTTCGAAACACCTACCAAGATGCAGGAATTATTGGAAAAAGAAGGCGTGGTCGTTAAAGACAATAAGATTGTAGATTTTAAGGAGAAATTTTGGGATCCCGGTGCGGAGTTATAGGTATATATATGAAAAACGGTCTTTTGCTAAAGATCCTGGTGGATGGATTTATTGCTTTTTTGGCTAATACAATTTATTCCTCAAAAGTTCTTGCGTCATAATCTTTTATTTTAAATCTTCCCTTTTTATATTCTGCTTTTCGTGTAATCTTTTTTCCGTCTTTAAGTCTATTGAAAGAGTAGCTAATAGTATTGTTTTTAGGGTTGAATGAAATTTCAATTGGTTCATAATGTTTAATTCCTCCCTCCAAACTATAAAGCCCTGTTTTGGAATCTTTTTTTTCTGGAAAACTTTCATCAACATTTGTCCAAGAACAGATCGAAAGGACATCCTGTTTATTGTTAAAAGCATTTTGTCGTATGTTGTAGTTGTCTATATGTTTAATAACATATGCATTATAACAACTAAATGACATTTCATCAAACCTAGTAAGCAGTAAAAACTCATTAGCATTCAGCGCATGAATTTCAGTATAATAATCAGTGGCTTTTAATTTTTTTAAAATTATTTTGTTGGTTTGGTTTGTCAGATTTTGTTGTGTTACATAATTCCAATATTCAGTACCTCTTGAAATGCTATGAGTTGTATACTTATTGTTTTCCGAATGAAATTGTCTTATCGTAACAAATTCATAGCCTAACTTATTTTCATTATATCTATTCTGAGTGCTCATTCCTCCAAAATTTTCAATCTCAAGTGATGCCTCAAAATTATTTATAACAATATTCCATAAACTATCTTTTTCAACCTGATTTTCTGAATTTTCATATGCTCTAACAACTTTATTCAAATTACGCTCGTCAATTTGTTGGCTAAAAGAAATTTGGCTTAGGAGAAAAAAAGTTAAACAAATTAATAATTTCATTTTTGTATGACTTGTAGTAAAATGCCGCTTGACGTTGAGTCCATTGCTAAATTAATGAAAAAAGCCAATGCTATGCATTGGCGGAACAGAAATCCGAAAGATGATTTTTGATACTTCAGTCCGCATTTTGCCACCGCAAAGCAGCACCGAAGGAAAATTGCTTATTGTGTACAGTTTTTATTTTTTAATGATGTTGAGCACCCCATTTGTCATCATATTGCTTTTGGATTTTGTCCATATCCCGTAATGTTTTTTCGCCTGATGATTCCTTGGATGTTGATGATGGAAAATTAGCTTTAATAATATTGTTCATATCACTCTGGCTTAGATAGGATTTTCTTCTTTTTCTAGCATATGCAGGATTCTCCTCATATTCCTCTTCATCGTCGCCACCAATATATTTTACCTTGCTCAGGTCTATAGATCCGCTTGGGATGTATCTGACTGTATTAGTGGCAACTGTTGATGATTCTTCTTTTTTGGCATAAGGCGTTGCATCAATTGTTTCGGGTTCCGCAAAACTTTTGTACATTTCATAGAGCGATTTTGCTTTTTCAGAGTTGGGTTTCAGATTGAGGGCAAGTTTCGTTTCGGCCATTGCTTCGGTCCATTTTTGTTCTTTTCCAAAAACATGAGCGCGCAGCGTAAAGCAATCAAAACATTTAGTGTTCAGCGCTATGGCTTTGTCTAAATCCTTTTGCGCTTCGGGCAAGTGGTTGCTATCAAGGTAGGCATATGCACGGAACAAATATGCACGAAAATCTTTACCATTTGCCAAAATTGCTTTGGAATAAAACTCTAATGCCTTTGCATTGTTCTTTTCATGTTCGGCATAGAGCACTGCTCTGGCAAACAAAGCCAGAAAATTGTTGGGGTCTAGTAGCATCGCTTTTTTGGATAGCGACAAAGCTTCTGTGTAGTTGCCTGCATTTCTAAAATCCAATGCTTTTTGTGCAGCAATTTCGGCACTATTCATTTTTCCGGCAGCAGCAATTGTTTGTTTTACTTTGCCTGTAAAATTGCCGTTGACCCAGTCGCCGTTCATTACCTCGCCGCTCGCTTGGGTAAGCATGCCTTTACCATTTAGGTTGTTGTCCTTCCAATCTCCATTATACACATTTCCATTTGCCCACTTATACTTTCCCTTTCCCGTCATAAAGCCATCGACCCAATCGCCTTCATAAAAAGCGCCATCGGCCCAGGTATATTTTCCTTTTCCGTTAAACAGATTGTCTTTCCAATCGCCATCATATACATTTCCATTCCCCAATGTTTTTTTCCCTTTTCCGGTCATTTTATTGTCTTTCCAATCACCTTCGTACACATCTCCGTTTCTCCACACATTTTTTCCTTTTCCCGTTCTCTCTCCATAGATTAACTCGCCCTCATAAAGGTCCCCGGTTCGCAAAAAATATTTTCCTTTTCCTGTTGTTTGGTTATCTACGTCAATTATTTTTCCCGTTTTATCAATATGAACCGTGCTTTTTGTTGTAGTACCTGCCAATGCTATTCCGTTGTCATCAAACGAATATGCCTCTGTAAACTGTACCGGAATAACCATTTCTCCTTTTTTGTTGATATAGCCGTAGCCTTTATCTTTTACGGGCTGAACAGCCGCCAGACCTTTTTGGAATGAACCCGCATGGTCATAGGAAAAAGGAAATGGCTGATTGCCTTTTTTATCTATATAAATCCATTTATCGTTAAGTTTCACACACACAAGTCCTTCTTTGAAACCATATACGCTGGCATAAATACATGGAATTACCAGCTTGCCGGTTCTATCAATAAAACCCCATTTATCACCTTGTTTCACAGACGCCATCCCTTCGTCGACTCCATAAGAAAAATCGTATTCAAAAGGGGCTATCTGATTGCCTTTCTTATCAATAAAGCCATATTTCCCATTGAGCTTTACGGCAGCAATCCCTTCCTTAAAACCAAATATTTCGCTGGTGTACTTATATGGAATCACCAATTTTTCATTTTCGTCAATAGATCCCCATGTCCCATTCTCGCGTTCCCAAACGGCGGCAAGTCCTTCTGAAAACTCGTGGGCAAACCTGTATTTGTAAGAAATAACCAAATCGCCATTCCTGTTTTTATAGCCATAGTTTCCTACAGAGTCCTGTACCAATTTAAGGTTTTGTGCATACGATGCAGATAAACCACACAGCACAAAAAATATTATCAGAAATGGAGTCCTCATATATCAGTTTGTTAGTTTTTTTAAAAATTATTTATGTGTCCAGAAAGTGGTGTAGCCTTTTTGCTGATCGTTGTCTAAGGTAAGAAAAAAGCCAATGCTCACAGCATCGGCGGTGTGGAAATTTGAATTAGAATTTTGTACTTCTTCAGCCGGCATTTTGCCAAACTGCTCCTATGTTAGGCGCTGCGTTTAAAACTTTAAATGATATTTTTCAACTTCGAATAAATTGATTTGGCAATTAATAATTCATTTTTTTAGAATATTCCATTGGAATATAATGTTTTCTTCTTTCATGTTTTTTTGAACGTTTTCTAAAAACGAATAACCTTGAGAATCGGGATCATTCTTCATTGTTATCTGTATAATTAACTTCTTACCAATTGAATTAGGATAACCTTTTAATATTTGTCCACTTTGGATAAAATGTAAATATGCATTGATTTTATCTTGAAGTAATTGTAGATGAAGATTTTCGTCCCATGAATAATGATCAGAAATTGTCAACTGAATTTGCCCTTCGGAAGTTGTACTTATAAAATCAAAGACATTTTTTTCATCTATGCTCATAAGCGAGGAAATGTTTTTAAGTAGCGCCTAACGTCCGGCGGCTTTGCGATGGTGCGGCAAAAGCGAACCTTCTGTTGAGTTTTGCAGTAAAGTTAAATAGAATTACTTAAGTTGAGCCTTTGTTCGTCAGCCGCATTTCGCCAAACCAATGTTAGCAGAAGTTTTTTATTTGAAATATATTTTCTTTCCAATTTTTTCCTCTATTTTATCTAATTTTTTATTCAGTTTTAGTATTACTTGTTGCTCACAAAATTCTACTACTTCAATAAATGAGTCATAAAGTCCAAATGGTATTAAAGTTGTGAAAGTTGTTGCCAACGTAATTTCATCATCACTTTCTTCTGTGTACGAGATAGCTACATCATGCCCATTTTCATCTTCACTATGTGCTACATACTTATTTCTTGAATCAATAATTCTATCATGAATTTTTAATAATTCGGGTTTGGATGAAAAGATTTCTTTTGGATCTAATGTAATTCTACCTTTTCCAGAGCTTGTGAAGCATTTTCCATAAGACATGATGAAATTTTTATACATTCCATTTGCAAGTGTCAACTCTTCCTCTTTTGTTAGGTTTTCAATTTGTTTAGATTTTTTTGACATGAGCAATGAGTTTTTGGCATCCAAAAAATTCATTGCAACATTTGTCCAACCAGATAATTTTTCAAATTCTTCTCCACCTAATGCCAAATTTTCCTTTTTTACAAATTCACTAAGGTTTTGTTTTGCTAAATTCTTGAAGTTTGAATGAGTGATTTTGGGGAGAGTCATGCTTTAAAATTTCTGCTAATGTCCGTATTAGCGTATTGCGCCATTACGACTAAAATACGAATACTTCACGAAATCAAATAATTTTTCAACATAAAAAACAGCCACTTTTCAGTGGCTGCCGCATTATTTCAATACTTCTGCTAGTTTCTTTTCAAGGTCATCACCCCTGAGGTCGCTAGCGATGATTTTTCCGCTGGGGTCAATCAGTACGTTGAACGGAATTCCTTTAATATTGTATTTTCCAACAGCTTCACTTTCCCAAAATTTCAAATCGCTCATTTGGTGCCAGTTAAGTTTGTCGGTTTGGATGGCTTTCGTCCAAGACTCTTTCTCTTGGTCCAACGAAACACCCAATATGGTGAAATTCTTGTCTTTGAATTTACTGTATGCCGCTACGACATTGGGGTTTTCTTCACGACAAGGACCGCACCAACTTGCCCAAAAATCGACCAGAAGGTATTTGCCTTTAAACTGGCTGATGGATATTGGTTTTCCACTTGGGTCGTTCATTGTAAGGTCTGGGGCTTGCTGTCCCACTAGCGTGCTTGCATTTCCACTTTCGTCGCTGCCGTCTTCGTGTCCTGCATTTACCTTCATCAAGCTCATTAAGGAGGTTAATCCAGCATTCCCTGGAAATCTTTTGACCGTATTTTCCGCTAGGGGTAATAGGTCTTTCTGTTCCATTGTTTTTGTCGCTTGTGCAATAACAAAAGATGCAGCAGCCGGACTATTGGTAGTCTGTACAAAGCTTTTGACTTTGTTGTTGATATCAGCCAACGATTGCTTGATTTTATTTTCCCAGCTATTGATGACGCTGTCTTGTTTCTTTATCGGAACTTGAAGGTTTTCGATGGAATCAATCAGGTGGCTGGTTGCAGCAATGGACGAGTCCTTTGCTGCAAAATCATTTAAGAAATTATACAGCGAAGTTGTCGCTTCCGAACCTTTTATGTCTGGATGCCTGTCGTTGTCCGGGTCAATATTGATAGTGATTTCGTCATTGTCGTTGACGAAAATTACTCTGTACTTGTCGTCTATCACAACAGAATAAAGACTTTCGCCCTTGCTAATGGTTTTTAGTTTGTACGAACCGTCAGGCTTAACTGTTACCGAGTCCAATATCTCGGGGTTGGTCGAGCTGAATTTCAACTCTTGCAGATAGGCTTTCTGTGCTTTTACTTTCAAAATCTTTCCCGAAACTTCAAAACTGTTGCTGGTCGTTTTGTTGTTTTTACATCCGAACAAAGCAATGGTCGCTAGCAATGCCACAAACGAAAATATTCTCATATGATATATTGGTTTCTATGCTGTGATACAATACCGACAAAGATGAATGGATATTTGCTTAAATAAAAATTAAGATGCTAAAACTTCCTTAAAATACTTTTTTGTTTAAATATTTTATACCAAATTGCTTCCTGTTTGCGTTATCTTTTTGGCACTAATCTATTGAATGTTGAAACGTATTTTAGGAAGCATATTACTTGTATTCATCTTATTGGTGAACACTTCTTTTCATCCCAAAAGTTTTTTACTCGGATATCTTGTAGTCATTGACAAAGACAGTTACGAACTGTATGTTTTTGACGAGAAGGGTTGGGTGGCAACATATCCATGTGTATTTGGAAACAAAGATCTAGGAGACAAAATGGTAGAAGGTGACCGTAAAACTCCGGAAGGGACGTACCATATTATTTCCAAAAACAAGAGCAAGAAGTGGAACAGCTTTATGATGCTGGACTATCCCAATGCTACCGATGTACAGCTTTTCAATCAGCGAAAAGCGCAGGGCTTGATTCCTGCTTCCGCTAAGATTGGTTCTGGTGTAAGCATTCATGGTACTTGGCCTCACGAAGACTACACAATCGACCAGTACCAAAGTTGGACGGACGGTTGCATTGCCTTGAAAAACAAAGATATTGAAGAGCTATATAGCGCATTGCCGATAGGAACAGAAGTTGTCATCCGAAAATAATCAGAGCTGTGCCAATTCTTTCCAGATGCGGTTGTGCCATTCTTTCATTGCTTCTTTGTCCGCACCACCTCTTGTTTCCATAACGTATTTGGATTCTGCCTCTTTGTATTGGTCACCGAGTTCCTTGTCTACATTGGTCATGAACGTTATTTTGTCTTTTGAATCGATGTTTTTGTCTGCCAGTTTCTGCCGCATTTTTCTCGCATAGAGTTCCGTTAAGTCAAACAATCCCTGTTGGAAATCCAGATAGTTGGTCTGGAAATAAGCATAAGGGCGATGCCAGCTCTTGTTGCAGTCAAATGAAGACAATACAAAAAAACGATCCGTCCCTATCAAAAACGAAGCATTAGAACGATGCTGTATACCGATATTGGCGTAGGAACTGTAATTGTCGTCGTCTTTCAGCGAGTCGGGGATTGCTCCTTTGAAATCGTCCCAGACCAGTTTCCGGTTGGGTTTCCAGAAGATTCTTTTTTCGTATGCACGGATGTCGGGCACTCTGTACAGGAGTGCGGCAACCTTGTCCGACTCATTGATATTGAGCGCATAATGTACGTTCAGCAGGCGGATGATATTGGCTCCGTTTTTTTGTGCAATGGAATCGTAAATTTTCATGATATCCGAAAAGCCTTTTAGTACGGACTTTCCTTTTGCGGGAGTCCTGATACTTCCTACATAAAAATTCCTCGAAATCATCGTTGTGTCGTAAGGCTGTATGACGGCAATATAGTCCTCGTCCGAAAGTACGGATTGCGAATGCGCAATGTTCGTCTGGATAGGTTGTACTGTCTGGCATGCAGCAAATAAGAACGCAATGATAACGATTGTAAACTTTTCTGTCATGCTGAGGTATATTGACTTTAGCTAAAATATGACTTTCTGTCAGAAAAGAAAAGCGAAATTGAAAAATAAAAAAGCGTATTGGATTTCCAATACGCTTTCAATACAAATTATTTTATAAAA